>USEE01000150.1 GCA_900553645.1 uncultured Eubacteriales bacterium | reverse complement strand
TTATAGTTTGCCTCTATTCTCTTTTTTACAGAACTTATTGCCCCTGCGATTACGTTTTGGCAGAATTCTCTGCCATTTGCCCGCAACTGCTCAGGGATTCTCATAAAGTTTTCTTCATCGTATAGTATATGATCCCACTGCGGCACTATATCCAGATTAATGTCAAAAATCAATGCGCTCGGCTCCACGAAATAATTCGCCCGTCGCAAGTTCGCAATAGCCATCGGAGCTATATTCGTATATCTTATAGTATAGCTATTGTAAAACGACTTAAACACCCACGGCTGAAATCCTTCTCTTGGGTTTTTCACACAATAAAAGTATATTGGCTGCCACGTTTTATCGTAAAGCCCCGTATTAAAGCAAGCTACTTCTTCATCCATATACACGAGCTGCTGTTTCGCGTCATCGTCTGCGCTCTCACGCTCTTGACAAAGCTTTTCAAAAGTGAAGTTCAGATAGCTCTTCAATATTCCAAAGTCGTCCTTGCCTGAATAGCTCCACTTTTCGGCTGGCAATTCGTTTGCTGCAAGCAGTTTAAGCTTGCCCGTAAAAAATTCATAATTGCCCAAATATGACCATTCTTTAAGCTGCATGTAATGCTCCTCTCCCGCCATGCTGTTTTACTTGCATTTTAGCATAAATCTTCCAATTTGTCCCCCACAAAAACCAACCGCGGCGCTGCCAGCCGCTCCTGCCGACAGCGCCGCGGATTCTTTTACCTATACCCTATCACTCATTCCAAGCCTTGCGCGCAATGATCTCATGCACCTTTTCCGGCGGGAACTTTGGCCTTCTGTCATACGTATACAGGCCGTTTATCTCCTGCTCCACGTCGGTCAGCTGCGTATAGCAGAAGCCCCACACGCCCTCGGCCTGCTGGAGCGCCGCCATCAGGCCGTCCAGCCGCTCCATAAACTCCTGCTCGCTCTTGGGGCCGTTGCCATAGCCCCACGCGTTTTCGGGCAGCGCCTCGCCCTCCTTGGGCATACGCCAGCCTATGCCGCCGAACTCGCTCACGAATACCGGCTCGCCATGCGATATGAACTCGGGCGACTTGCCGTGCATATACGGGTACTGACTGCTGAGCAGCGCGAACGGCTCGCCCGGCTTAACCGCGCCATATGCCTTGCAATGCTCGCTAAATACCTTGGGATCCTGATTATAGTCATGGTAATCGAACATATCGGTCTCGCCGCAATGCGCCCAGCCGCTGGTGTCTATGCACAGGCGGGACGGATCGGCCTGCTTAATCATGCGGTATATCGCGCGCAGCAGCTCCGCGTCGCCGTCCAGCTGAGTCTCGTTGAACGGGCACCAGCCGATCAGCGCCGGGCTGGACCAGTCGCGCTTCATTATCTCCAGCCACTCGGTCACAAAGCGCGGCATTGCGCTGCCGCTGCTTATGTCCATGCCCCAGTTGGGGTACTCGCCCCACAGTATGTAGCCCATATGGTCGGCCCAGTACAAAAAGCGTGCCTCGAACACCTTCTGGTGCATACGCGCGCCGTTAAAGCCCATCGCCTGACTGCGCTCTATGTCGGCGCGCAGTTCTTCATCGGACGGCGACGTGATTATGCCCTCGGGATTGAAGCCCTGATCGAGCACAAGGCGCTGATAGAGCGGCTTGCCGTTGAGCAATACCTTGCCGTCCTGAATGCGTATGTCGCGCAGACCGAAGTAGCTGTTTACGGTATCGACAGTCTGGCCGTTTTCGGTAAGGGCGAGCTTCAGGTCGTACAGCTCGGGCGCGTCCACGTCCCACAGGTGCTTTTCGCTCAGCTCCACATGCAGATGAGCGTAACCGCCGGTGCAGCGGCACTCTGCCTTACCGGCCTGAGCGCCCTTAAAATATGCAGCCGCACTCAGCGTGCCCTGCGCGCCGCGCGGGAGTTCTATGTCCATGTCCACGCAGCCGTTTTCCGCATCGGGGGTAATATGCACGCCGCCGATATAGTGATTGGCGACCGGTTCCATCCACACGCTTTGCCATATGCCGGTGGTGCGGGTGTAGCTGCACCCGGCGCTCGCGTATGCGATGCTCTGCTTGCCCACGGGCTGGCGCGGATCGCGCACGTCGGAATAGGCGTACACCGCGATCGAGTTAGTGCCCGCGTGCGCATAGTCGGTTATGTCCACACTGAATGAGGCATGGCCACCCACATGCTTTGCGGCCAGCTTGCCATTTACATAAATCGCGCTCTCATAATAGACCGCGCCGAAGTTGAGCAGCACGCGGCCCTCCAGCCACTTTTCGGGAATATCAACATCGCGGCGATACCAGCACGCGCGTATGTAGTCGGTGTGGCCGATTCCGCTCAGGCTGCTTTCGGGGCAGAAGGGCACGTTTATATTGCCCGACAGGTGGGGCTGCTCGTACACCCTGCGCGCCTGACCGCTTGCGCCCTGATCCAGTTCAAACTCCCACTGCCCGTTAAGGCACTGCCACGCCGCGCGCTCAAATTGCGGGCGCGGGTATTCGGCTTTCAAGTTTGCCATAAGCTTTCTCTCCTTACTCTTTGACGGCGCCAATCGTAATGCCGCCCAGGAAATACTTTTGCATGAACGGGTATACCAGCACGATAGGCAGCGTCACGATCATCGTGGTCGCGGCGCGTATCGATTCGGGGGTCAGCGTGCGGAATTTGCTGAGCGCCTTGGAGGAATCCTCTATCATGCTCAGCGCCTCAATCTCCAGCAGCACGCGGCGCAGGTAAATCTGCAGCGTGTCCCAATTGCCGTTGGGCGCGTATATCGTGGTATCGAACCAGGAGTTCCACTGATCCACCGCGCAGTACACGGCGATGGCCGCGAACACCGGCACGCATACCGGGATGACTATGCGCAGGTAGATTTTGATTTCGCCCGCACCGTCGATGCGCGCGGCCTCGAACAGCGCGTCGGGCACGCCCTGTATGTACGACTGGATAATCATCATATAATACGTGCTGAACAGCCCCGGTATTATGTACACCCAGAAGTTATTATACAGCCCAATGTTTATGAATGTTAGGTAAGTCGGTATAAGTCCGGCAGAAAAATACATCGTAAGCACGAATGCGCGCCGCAAAAACTTATGGCCCGAGAACCAGCTTATCGAGCTGACATACGCCAATAGCCCTGTGCAGAACAATGTGCTTATCGTGCCCACGATTACGCGCAGCAGCGACACCCACGAGCATTTGAGTATCCGGCTGTCGGCAAGCAATTTCTGATACGATTCGGTATTAAAGCCCAGCGGCCACAGCGATATATTGCTGACCGGGTATGTGGACACGTCGCTGAACGATATGCAAAGCTGGTTCCAGAACGGAAACAGTATCGTGAGCGAGAACAGTATCAGCAGTATCGTGTTTACCACATCGAACAGCTTCGTGCGCCACGTCTTTTTATAATACGTCTGCATACCGCGTCCTCCTTACAGCACCGCCACGTCCATGACCTTGCGGGACAGGGCGTTCGCGCTGAATACCAGTATGACCGATATTATGCTTTTCATCAGTCCCACGGCCGTGCCGTAGGAGTAGTTGCCGTTTTGTATGCCGTACTTATACGAGAATGTATCTATGACCTCGTAAAAGTCGCGCGTCATGTCGTTGCCCAGAAGCAATTGCTGCTGGAAACCCGCGTTGAGCAGCGAACCTATTTGCAGTATGCCCAGCAGCACTATCGTCGTGCGTATGCCGGGCAGCGTGACGTGCCATATCATGCCCATGCGGTTGAGGCCGTCCACCGCGCCCGCCTGATACAATTCGCCGTCAATGCCCGCGATTGCGGACAGGTACATGATGGACGAGAAGCCCACCGATTTCCATATATTCGATACCGTCAGTATGGGCCAGAAGTATTCGCCCACGCTGAGCCAGTTTACATTCTTTTTGATAAGCCCCAGCTGCATCAGCAGCTTATTAAGCAGTCCTTCCGAGTTAAGTATCGAGAAGATAAGCGAAGCCGCGACCACCCACGATATGAAGTGCGGCAGGTAGGAAATTGTCTGCACTGTGCGCTTGAACTTGGCCGACTGCACTTCGTTCAGCAGCACGGCCAGCAGTATCGGCGCGGGGAAGCCAAACAGCATTTGCAGTCCGCTTATCGCCAGAGTATTTCGCATGACCTTGGGGAACCAGTTGGACGTAACGAACTTATTGAAGTATTTAAGCCCCACCCACTGGCACGCCCATATGTCCATGCCGGGTTTGTACTGCTTAAACGCGATTACCAGTCCGTACATAGGGTAGTAGCATATTATGGCCAGCCATATCAGCATCACTATCGTGATCGCCCACAGCTCGCCCTCCCTGCGAATGCGGCGCTTTATTTTCGCCGCGGCCGGCATATCGGCGCGCGGGCGTGCATCGCGCTGATGCACAAGACCGACCTTGGTCAGGTCATCGAGGCGTCCGATCTGCCGTTCGACTACGTCGTTCCCATTTCGGCGAAGAATGGGATGGGGATGGAGCTGCTCGAACAGGCGATGGACATGCTGTTCGCGGACGATGCGCCGTGCGACGGCTCACTGCTGACGAACGCACGGCAGGCCGAGGCCATCGTCCGGGCGCGCGATTCGCTGCGTCTCGCGCAGCGGTCGATGCAGGCAGGACTGACGCCGGACGCCGTCCTCGTCGACGTGGAGGCCGCAATGCTGGCCCTCGGCGAGGTCACGGGCCGGACGATGCGCGAGGACATCACAAATCGAATTTTTGAACGCTTCTGCGTTGGGAAATAAGGGATATTTTATGATCTATCTGGACAATTCTGCGACGACAAGGCCGAATGAAG
>USEE01000149.1 GCA_900553645.1 uncultured Eubacteriales bacterium | reverse complement strand
ACGGCATGACCGACACCATGGGCCGTATGCACTCCGACGCCCAGTTCGCCGGTTCCTCCTCCGTGCCCGCGCACGTTGAGATGATGGGCCTGATCGGCATGGGCAACAACCCCATGGTCGGCGCGACCGTCGCCGTGGCCGTTGCGGTTGAGGAAGCTCAGAAGAACGCGTAATTGCGTTTTTCGGGTGAAGGGCTGATTGGATTTTTGAGGGACTCCCTGAGTGATCGGGGGGTCTCTTTTTTGCGTGGATTAATGTGGCTGTAAAAAACGTTGATCTGTAATGAGCATTACAAATGTACCATCTTTTCATAGGTGGATTTGGCTTTAGTCCCAGTAAACAGGTGTAATTCATATCGCATTGTTGAACTGAAAAAAGCCTGTTTGTACATGGGCGGCATTCGCCTGAGACACGTCCAAACAGACTGATAAGGTTGTTTAGCTCTGTCGATTAGCAGTAAAACAGCAGATGACGAGCAGTAAATGATGTTCCGCTTCACCTCACACTAACTTCCTGATACCCGCGCACCGCCCCGTCCTCGCAATTGCTGAGCATATGCGGCGCGGTTAGCCCCACCGTCACGCCGAGCAGTTTTCGCGCGACCTGAACCGGCACAAAGCCCACGCACCGGCACAGCGCGCCCAGTGCCACATACGCCGCCGGGCACCGGCATATCGCCGCGATGTACGCCGCCGTGTCGAACGGCCGCGCGCCCAGCGTGTACACCGGGCCGGTCAGCGCCCGCTCGCCGCGCCCGCCCGCGCCCAGCGCCAGCACCGCCGCGCCCCGCGCGTCCCCGGGCGCGCCGCCGGTCACTATTATGTCGGGCTGGCCGCCGCGTGCGGGCGTGTCGGCGCTGCTCCACATGACCGTGAAGCCGTCCGGCTCCACCCGCCGCGCCGCGCGCGCGCCCAGCATGTCGGAGCCTAACCTCGTGGCAAGGTATGAAAGCGTCAGCGCGTCCTCGCGCGGCATGTCCCGTATCGCAATCACGTAATCGCGCGTGCGCGTCGGCAGTTCAATCGTCAGCATAGTATCCCTCCGTTTCGGATTCAGTTTGCGCAGGGCGGCAGCTCGCATACAGCCAAATGTTTCCGTGCCCGCATCCCGCGGCAAAGGTTTGTACATATCGTTATGCAGCCCGCGCGTGATTTATGACTGAGATTAAGTGAAATGCCGCCGGTATTTTCGTTAAGTCAAATCCAATAAGCCCATTGACGCGCCGTGCGCCCGCATTGTATAATTGCCCCAACTGAACCACAAACGGTAAGGAGGGAAACTTTATATGAAGACATACGACTTTCGCACGCCGCCGTTCAAGCTCTTTGGCGTGCCGAACTGGGACGGCTCGCGCGAGATGGAGCGCGTACCCGCGTCGGTCGTGAGCCAACTGGAATGCGCCGAACAGATGCAGTCGCTCGCGCGGCGCTGCCCGGGCGCGCGGCTGTGCTTCCGCACGGATTCCACCTATGTCGAGTTCCACATACAGCTGGAAAGCATATCGCCCGACATAGGCATGTCGATCTACTCCTGCCAGTCGGGCAACATGTTCGTGGGCGAGCGCCCGACCGCGCGCTATGCGGGTCTGGTCAATCCCGCCAATTATCAGACCACGCTGTGCGTCGGCCACCTTAAAAAAAGCGCCGATATGGAGGACGTGACGCTCTACCTGCCGCGCAACGAGCATGTGACTTCGATTGAAATACTGCTAAACGACGACGCGCATGTCGAAGCGCCTACGCCGTATAAGTATTCAAAGCCGATTATGTTCTACGGCTCGTCGATCACCGAGGGCGGCTGCTGCTCTAAGCCGTCCAACTGCTATAACGCCTTGGTGTCGCGCTGGCTGGACGCGGACTACTATAACTTCGGCTTCTCCGGCTCGGCGCGCGGCGAAATCGCGATGGCCGACTACATAAATACCATCGACAAGAGCGTGTTCGTGATGGACTACGACCACAATTCGCCCTCGGCGGAGCACCTGCGCGCGTCGCATGAGCCGTTCTTTAGGCGCATGCGCGAGCATGACCCGAAACTGCCGATAGTGCTGATGACGCGCCCCGACTTTGACTTCTGGCCCGAATGCGCCGAGCGCCGCGAAATTATACGCGCGACGTATGAACATGCGCGCGCCGCGGGCGACGAAAACGTGTACTTCATCGACGGCGAGCGGCTTTTCGGCGACGACGACCGCATGGCGTGTTCGAATGACTGTGTGCACCCGAACGATCTGGGCATGTTCCGCATGGCCAAGGTGGTCGAGCCGGTGCTGCGCGGGATTATGGAAAGGCTGCCTTAACAAAATCAAACGCGGCGAGAGCGTAATGTGCGTCTCGCCGCGTTTTATATGTTTATTTAAGGCAGAGTTTCAAGGCAGAGAACAGGCCAAACTTTCGCCGACTGCCTGCAAATAAACCGTTGCTAGTCCAGCCTCAAAAACTTCTCGTACAAAAGCTGGGCGAACTCGCAGCTGGTGTGCGCCGCGAACTTCTGGTACTTGTCCGACTTGGCGCTGTCGGCGAAGTCGCACACGCTCTTTACGATTATCGCGGTTGGGCGGGGCGCGGCCGAATGCTGCGCCGCGTACGCCACGCCGTACGATTCCATGTCCAGTCCCACGCTTTCACTGCGCTGGGCGAGTATGTTAAGGCTGACGATTAACCGGCTGGCCATTACGAACTGGCCGCACGCCAGCGGCCCGATATGCACATGGCACTGGTTCTCGGGCGAGTTGATCGCGGCTTCTATCTGCTCACGTATGTCGGAAAGCATGGCGATGCTCTTGGGCCGGGGCACAAATCCCACGCCGTGAAAGCTTATCGGCGCGCCTTCGGGGCTTACGAACTTGCCCGAGGAACAGTTCCAAACCTCGTCGGCCACGATCACGTCGCCGTAGAACTGGCTGTGCGCGCCTTTCTCCATCAGCCCCGCGGCTATGCCTACCATTATTATGAACCGCGGCCTAAAGCGCGCGATCAGCTTCATTGCGGTCGCCGCGCCCGCCGTCGAGCCCATCTCGCACTGGCGCATGGCGGCCACGCGATATGTGCGCCCGCCGCGCCTGAATGCGGCGGTCAGGCATTCCTCGCCGCCGTCCGGCTCGCTCGCGTCGCGCCAGTCGGCGTACATCGCCTGCACCGCGCGCCACTCCACGTCGGTCACGGCCTGAATCGCCACGTCGTACATGTATCCTTCGCTCAAATAAATCACCTCGCCCGCGCTATTTCTATTATAATCATTTCACAATATGTTGTCCAGCCTGCCTAAATGGGTGTATAATAGGGTAGGCATATACGCGGCGCGTCGCCGCTGAAAAGAGGTATATATTTATGAGCAATGTAAAGGTATGGGCGCATCGCGGCGCCAACCGCCAGTTCCCCGAAAACACGCTGGCGGCGTTCAACCGCGCGGCCGAAATCGGCGCGGACGGCATCGAGCTGGACGTATCGCTGACCAAGGACGGGCGCGTGGTCGTAATGCACGACAACAAGGTCGACCGCACCACCGACGGCCACGGCGAGATATGCGACTTTACGTGGGACGAAATGCGCAAACTGGACTGCGGTCAGGGACAGCACCCGCCGCTTCTGTCCGACGTGCTGGAGCTGATGCGCGGCAATAACCTGCTTTTGAACATGGAGATAAAGTCGGGCATCAATCCGCGCGGCTTTGAGGGACTGGAGGAAAAGGCGGTCAATCTGGTGCACGAGTTCGGCATGACCGGCCGCACGCTGTATTCGTCGTTCGACCATAACGCGCTGATGCGCGTGCGCGCGCTGGATCACAATGCGCCGATAGGCCTTTTGTATTCCTGCATACTGGTGCGCGATTGGGACTATGCCAAGAGCGTGGGCGCGGAGGCGCTGCACCCGTACTATCCTTCGCTGATGCAGCCCGGCTTCATGGACGAGTGCAATAAGGCAGGCGTGATAGTGCGCCCGTGGACGGTGGACGACCCGGAGCTGATGCGCCGCTTCATGCAGGAGGGCGCGGAGGTAATAACCAACCTGCCGGACGTGGCGCTGGAAGTGCGCGCAAAGCTGTAAGACGTTAATCGGAGAAAACGAAATGGCAAGCTATTTGATAAAGGACACAACGCCCGAGGAGCGCCGCCGCATAGTCGAGGAATCGATAGGCAATATAGAGGCGGCGTGCGACGGCTGCGCGGCGGGTCTGGCCGAGATGTATCAGGATTACATCGACGGCGTGAAGGAACTGCGCGAGATCAATATGGAGTTCAACGCGCGCTATGTGTCGGGCAGAACCGGCCCGGTGCGCGGCCGATGCCCGGAGTGGTGACTTTGGTTAAGGCATAATCCGGCAAAGAGGCACATGTGCGTGCTGAACCGGAGAACGACAGGCGGCAGGGCAAGCGCGGCGATTGAGCCGCATTAGCCGGGAGAGACAGCCTGTCTGTGCGTTGACTTATAAATTGGGGATTGACAAACGGCGATAGTATGTGATATAATTACTATCGCTGTTTGGATGGAGAGTTGTCCGAGTGGTCGAAGGTGCAGCACTCGAAATGCTGTGTCCCCAAAAGGGACCCAGGGTTCGAATCCCTGACTCTCCGTTATTAGTCCGTTCGCTGAAGGTTGCTTCGGCGGACGGATTTTTTATTTTATATGTGCTTTATGGTAGAAATGCACACTATGAATATGTCACGGACGTTTTGAATAATGCCAATATAAAAAGCACAATTTTCAAAAAATCTCTTGAAATTTCTGAATTGAAATGCTAGAATAAGAATACAATATAGACGGCGGTTGCCGTCTTGGGC
>USEE01000148.1 GCA_900553645.1 uncultured Eubacteriales bacterium | reverse complement strand
ATCTCGCCCTCCTTGGGCGTGCAGGGCAGTATCTTGTCATACGAGCGAATTTCGTAGTTGTCCAGATTGATCTCCAGACCGGGGAAGCGCAGGGTGGACTTGCTCTCATTGCTCTGCTCGTTCATGCGGCGCAGAACCGCCTTTATGCGCGCAATAACCTCGCGCGGGGAGAAGGGCTTGACAATATAATCATCCGCGCCCAACTCCAAGCCCAGTATGCGGTCGATCTCCTCGCCTTTGGCCGTGAGCATGATTATGGGTAGCGATGAATCCTTGCGGATCTCGCGGCATACGTCTATGCCCGACTTCTTGGGCATCATAAGGTCGAGCACCATCAGGTCGGGATGATCGCTTTCGACATGCTTGAGCGCGTCCTCGCCGTCATATGCCGAGGTGTAGGGATAGCCCTCGTAGCTTAGATACAGCCCCAGCGACTCGTGTACTACCGGGTCATCGTCGCATATCAGTATGTGAGGAAGTTTATTCATGAGTAAGTACCTCGCTTTCAAAAATACGAATGCGCCGGTCAATGCGCATGTTATTATATAAAGATTGCCGCCTCCACAATGCGCGGCAGGGCAAGCGGATAAAAACTTGCTTACATAATATTATATCGTATTCTGCGGCCAATTCAATCACTTTTCAGTCAATGTCATATAAGGTTCAAAATTGAATAAGCGCTGCCATATTGGGCATAATTACATTGAACCGAATTAACCATGAGGAGGCAAAGTGCATGAACGCAGACAACCGCGATGTAAATTTTGAATTGCTGGAGGAGGTAATATACGGCGCGAAGATGGGCATGAGCGCGTGCCAGACGCTGCTTACCAAGACGCACGACGCGGACATACTGGGCAGTCTCAACGCCCAGATAGAGCAGTACGGCGCGGTAAAGACCGACGCGGAAAACGAAATGCGCACGCGCGGCTATAAGGCCGACACCTGCTGTGTGGGCGAGACGGGTATGAAGCTGGGCGTGCATATGAACACGCTGATAGATTCGTCGCCGTCGCATATCGCTGAGATGCTTATCGAGGGCTCTACGATGGGCGTGATAGATATAACCCGCGCTCAGAACCGATTCGCGGGTGCGGATGAAAACGTTGCGGGACTGGCGCAAAGGCTGTGCGATATAGAGCGCGGCAATATCGACGCGATGGAAAAGCGGCTGAATTAAACTACACGGCGGCAATCACGGCGGTTTAGTCAAATTCCCGCCCATGTATTGTTCGATGTGCGTAATCCAACCTTAACGGCGTCAAGGTTGGCAATGCGGCCTCAGGGTGGCATAATATAGATAATTATATTTGTGCCCATGCGCGGGTGCGCATACGATTTGGCGGAGGTGGACTATGAGCGACAGACTCATACTGCTGGACGGAAACAACCTTATGCACCGGGCGTATCACGCGCTGCCGCTGATGGACAATCGCCCCGACGACGCGCGGGATAAGCCGGTCGAGGGAGAATATACATATACAAACGCGCTGCACGGCTTTTTAATGATGCTGTTTAAGGTCATGGAGGACTGGCAGCCGCGCTGGATATGCGCCGCGTTCGACGATCACGGCCCCACGTTCCGCCACAAGGAGTACGACGCGTACAAGGCCGGCCGCAAGCCCACGCCCGACGAACTGCGCCCGCAGATGACGGCGATACGCGAACTGCTGCCCGAACTGGGCGTAAAGGTCGCGCATCTTGAAGGCTTCGAGGCCGACGACCTGATGGGCACGCTTAGCCTTAAAGCGCGCGGCATGGGCATACAGACGCTTATAGTATCGGGCGACCGCGACATATTGCAGCTGACCGACGATACGGTGAATGTGCTTTACATAAAGCAGGGCATACGCGATACGATACTGTATAACCCTGAAGAGATAGATAAAAAATACGGCATACCCGCGCCGCGCATAGCCGATATGAAGGGCCTGATGGGCGACGCGAGCGACAATATCCCCGGAGTGCCCGGCATAGGCGAAAAGACCGCGCTGAAGCTGCTGAAAGAATATGGCGCGCTGGAGGACATACTGGCCAACGCTGACAAGGTTAAGGGCAAGCTGGGCGAGAAGCTGCGCGAGTTCAAGGAGCAGGCCGAGTTCTCCAAGCGCCTTGCCACGATAGACCGCAATGCGCCTTACCCGCTCAATCTGGACGAGTGTGCGCTGTTTGAGGGCGGCGCGGACAAGTGGGACGGCGAAGGCGACGCGCTGCCGCTTGACGTGAGCGAGCGCGGCAGGGAGCTTTTGCACAAGTACGGCCTGAACGCGGCGCTGAAACGACTGGGCACGGTGAACGAGCCTAAGACACCTGATGTGCAGCGCGTACGCAAGCTGATAACGGTAAACAGCAATTCAGAGTGGCAAGACGCGGTTAAGGCATTGGCTGAACCGCGCGCGGTATACCTTGAGGAAAGCGCAGGCGTTCGTAAATTGAGCGCGGCGGACAATGTAAGCGAAGTGCTGTACGAGATCGCGCGCGCGTCCGAGCCGGAATACGACCTGATGCAGCTGGCCGCAATGACCGACAGTCAGCGCGCGTCGCTGGACGCGGCGGCCGATGCAAAGCCCGACTATTCACTACCCGAGGGGCGCTACATATCGCACGACATAAAGCGCATGTGGCATGAGGGTTTTGAAGTTGAGTTCGAGTTCGACACCATGCTGGGCGCGTACCTGCTGGATTCGAGCGCATCGGGCGGGTTTGAGCTGGCCGCACTGCGCAAAGCGATTTCCATCCCCGACGAAGCGACATCCGCGGCGGCAATATACGATTTGGCCGAAAAGCAGCGTGCGCGCATGACCGAGGAAGGTTCGCTCGAACTGTATAACGAGGTGGAACTGCCGTTTGCGCATGTGCTGCTGGACATGGAGCGGCAGGGCTTCGGCGTGGACAGCGACGCACTGCGCAGGCTGGGCGGCGTATATGAACAACGCATCGCTGAGCTGGAGCAAAAGATACACGCGCTGGCCGATGAGGAAGCCGCAGGGCGCTATCCGGCGGGCGAATTTGACAATGTAAATCTGATGTCTCCCAAGCAGCTGGGCGAGATGCTGTTCGACAAGCTGGGCATGAATGTGGGCGGCGCAAAGCCGCGCAAGACCCAGCGCGGCTATTCGACCGACGCGGACACGCTGGAGGCGCTGGCCGACGAGCACGAGATAGCGGGCGCGATACTTGAGTATCGCAAGTACACCAAGCTGAACGGCACGTACATACAGGGCTTGCTAAAGCAGGTGGCGCGCGGCGGCGGCGAGGAAGCGGGGCGCATACACACCTCGTTCGATCAGGTAGCGACCGCAACCGGGCGCATATCGTCGCTGGAGCCCAACCTGCAGAACATCCCCGTGCGCACCGAGCTGGGGCGAGAGATACGCGGCGCATTCGTGGCGCGCGGCCCGCAGGGCGACAGCGAGGAATGGGTGCTGGTGGATGGTGACTATTCGCAAATCGAACTGCGCGTGCTGGCTCACATGGCCGAGCATGGCCGTCCCGAGGGCGAGCGCGCGATGCAGCGCGCGTTCGTGAACGGACTGGACATACACGCCGCGACCGCGGGCGAGGTGTTCGATACGCCCTACGATGAAGTAACCAAACAGCAGCGCTCGGCGGCCAAGGCGGTCAACTTCGGCATAGTTTACGGCATCAGCGACTTCGGCCTTGCGCGCAATTTGGGTACTAGCCGGGCGCGCGCCAAGGAGTATATCGAGCGGTACAAGGAGCGCTATCCGGGAATAAGCGAGTTCATGGACGCGCAAGTTCGGGCCGGGTATGAGCTGGGCTATGTAAAGACGCTCATGGGGCGCAGACGGTATCTGCCTCAACTGAAGTCGTCCAATTACAACCTGCGCTCGTTCGGCGAACGCGCGGCGATGAACTCGCCCATACAGGGCACTGCGGCAGACATAATAAAGCTGGCGATGGTCAAGGTGTCGGCGGCACTGAAGGCCGCAGGACTGCGCGCGCGGCTGATACTCCAGGTACACGACGAAATAATAATCGAAGCGCCTGTAAGCGAGGCGGCGCAGGTGGCCGACATTATGCGCGCTCAGATGTCGGGCGCGGTCAGACTTGACGTGCCGCTGGATGTGGACATATCACAGGGGCATAGCTGGATGGACTGTAAATAGCGGTTAATACGGAGGTCGACAATATGCCTGGTGCAAAAAACGGACAGTTGTGGGTGCTGGGACTGACGGGCGGAATCGCGTGCGGCAAAAGCTCCGCGTCGTCGTTCCTGGCGGGTCTTGGGGCTAATGTGATCGATGCGGATAAGCTCAGCCGCGCCGTTACCGCGCCGGGCGGCGAGGCGCTGCCCGCGATAGTGCAGACGTTCGGAGCCGATATGCTGGACGCGGACGGTCATCTTGACAGGCGCAGACTGGCGCAGGTTGTGTTTTCGGACGGCGCCAGCCGCCGCGCGCTGGAGGGCATAATACATCCGCTGGTGCAGCAGGCCACGCTCAGGCGCATACGCGAGCTGGCGGCGGCGGGCGCAAACTGCGCGGTGCTGGATGTGCCGCTGCTTTACGAGACGGGCATGGACGTACTGTGCGACGAGGTATGGCTGCTGGCCGTGCCGCATGAGGATCAGGTTCAGCGCATAATCGAGCGCGACGGTCTGGACGAGGAGCAGGCGCTCCGGCGCATCAATTCGCAGATGTCCATGGATGAGAAGCAGGCGCGCTGCGACCGCGTGATATGGACTAACCGCAGCATACAGGCGACCCAGCGCGAACTGGAATCGCTGTGGCAGATGTGGATGAAGAAGGTTGAAAAGGGGCGCTGAACCCGGCGGA
>USEE01000147.1 GCA_900553645.1 uncultured Eubacteriales bacterium | reverse complement strand
ATATTATAGTGCGCGATTTGCGCCAAATGCAAATGGGTGCTAAAGAACCGGAGGTCATAAATGAGTTATTCCAGTGAGCAGGAATTGCTCGCGCGCGAGTTTGAGCAATGGTATCGCACAGTCCCGGCCAACGTAAATCAGATAGTGGACGAGATCAATTCGCAGCCGGGCAAGGGCGCGTTCGACAAAAAGGGCGCGCTATACCGCGTGGCCGCACAGCGGCTTGATATAAAGGTGTTCAGGCATTTTCCGTTTTTCTTTGAGCTAAGCGCCGGGCAGTCGCGCGCGCAGAGGGCGGTCGAAGGTCTGAGCGGACTTAACATTCCCAAGCCCACTTCCGAGTACGATGAGCTGAAAAACCGGCTCAAGCGGCTGGATCTGGCGCTGCTGCCTGAAAATCCATATGTGATGAATCTGGAATGCGGCGCGGCGCACGTCATCGAAAAGGGCACGGACGAACTGCGCCACCAGATACATGTATCCGCCGAACATGCGCAGGCGCGCCGCCGCCGCGACTTCTGCGTGACGGCATTGGAGGCGCTGGACGCGGCTGACGCGCTGTGCGCGCGCTTTTCAGAGCTGGCCGCGCATATGGCAAGCGTTGAGATCGACCCGCGCATAAAGGCTAACCTCAATCGAATGGCGGGCTTCTCGCTCAAAAAACCGGCGGACGGCCTGTTCAGCGCACTTCAGGGCATGATATTCTGGCGCGAACTGGCGCAGTCGCTTGAAGGCGCGGACTACACTTCGTGGGGCTGCCTTGACGCAGACCTTGCGCCCTACTACGACATGTGCGCCCAAAACGGCGAAATGAGCACGGACGAAGCGAAGTATCTTCTGCAATGTTTCATGACTTATCATCGCCTGCGCTGGAACAAGGCGCGGTTTAGCTTCACGCTGGGCACAAAGCCAACAGCGCTTACGATGCTGATGCTCAGCATAATTGACGACGACATGCTGCAAAGCGACGACATCTACCTGTACACCGGCGAGGACGATCCCGAGGACTACCGCGCCGAGGTGCTGCGTCTGATGCAGCGCGGCGCGACGCTTATCAGCCGCGACCGCTTCCAGGGCACCGTCGAGATGGTCGGCAGTCAGGCACAGCGCCGAGGCATTGAAACGCGCCTGTGCGACGTAATTATAAGTCTGCCCGCAGTGCTGATGGGCACGCTGCTGCCCCAGAACGTAGAGCGCTGGCAGGGGCTTAATATAGACTGCTACGACGGCGACTTCTTTGCCGCCGAGGACATATACAACGGCTTCATGGACAACCTTGCGGCGCTGGAGCAGGACATAGTGTCGATGCTGATGCGCATGTTGGAGCACGGGCCGCAATCCAATCCCCTGCTGCTTCAGTCGGTATCCATGCCGGATTGTATTTCGCGCGCGCGCGACGTAACCGAATGCGGCGCGCTCAGCACGTCGATTACGATCGGCTTTGACGGATTGGGCGTGTTCCTGCGCTCGCTGTCCTCTATAAAGCAGCTGTGTTATGACTCGCGCCGTGTGCCGCTTGGCAAGGTATTTTCCACGCTGCGCGCCAATTACGAGGGTGACGAGGTGCTGTATCACCTGATGAGCGCGCCCAAGCCAGAAATTGAAAATGCGCTGTTTGAAAAGTTCCTGCACAACGTGGACGAGCTGTTCATGGCGGTATCCGAGCGGCCCGAAATATCGGTGCGGCCTTCGCTGATGCAGATTTCGCGCATGGGTTCGGAGCTGATGGCCACGCCTGACGGACGGTTTGCGGGCGAAGGACTGGAATCCGACATGCTGCCTCAGGCACGCAATCAGATGGGCGGCGGCGTAGCGTGCCAGTGGGCGCCCAAAAACGACGAGGCGGCCAAGGCACAGCTATGTGAGTTTATAAACAGCGGCGCGGGGCTTTTGATGTTGTACATAGAGTAACGGGGTGAACGCAATGCGCTCGTTTGAAGACCGGCGCGCACAGGTGCGCATTACGGCGGCGGTGCTTATGGTGCTTAGCGTACTGTCTGCGCTTATCGCGATGTGTCTGGGCGCGGCGCAGCTGCCGCTTGCGACTGTGCTCGACGCTCTGGGCGCGGCGCTGCGCGGCGAGGGCGCGGGTACAGGCCATGCGATAGTCGTCGGCGTGCGGCTGCCGCGCATTCTGTCCAGCTATCTGGTGGGCATGGCGCTGTCGGTCTGCGGCGCGTGTATGCAGGGTTTGTTCCACAATCCTATAGCCGATCCGCACATGCTGGGCGTATCGTCGGGCGCGGCGTTCGGCGTGGCGCTGTGCACGCTTATCGGCGGCGGCGCGCTGATGCGGTTTACTGGACTGTTCGCGTTTGCGTTTTCGATTGCGGCGGTGCTTATCGTGCTGACGCTTTCGCATACGCACGGGCGCGTGACCACGGTCAGTCTGCTGCTGGCGGGTATCGCGGTGTCGTCGCTTTTGACTGCGCTTACGTCGGGTCTGATGGTCATCGATCGTGAGAATCTGGAAAACGTTTACATGTGGACTATGGGCAGTTTTACCTCGTCAAGCTGGGACAAGCTTAAAATTGCCGCGCCGGTCATACTGATGGGCGTTCTGGGCATAATCGCATTCGCGCGTGACCTAAATGCGCTGCTTATGGGCGAAAGCGATGCGCGACAGTTGGGGGTTAACGTGCGGCGCGTGCGGCTTATACTGCTGCTGCTGTCCACGCTGGTCACGGCCACGGCGGTTTCGATAAGCGGCGTAATCGGGTTTGTGGGGCTGATGGTGCCGCACGCGATGCGCATGTTCTGCGGGCCGGATCACCGGGGGCTTCTGCCGCTCAGCGCTTTGGCGGGCGGGCTGTACCTGCTGATAATGGACACGCTGGCGCGCACGGTGCTTATGCCTATCGAGATACCCATCGGCGTGCTTACGGCCATGGTAGGCGGGCCGTTCTTCCTGTACTTGCTTAAACGGAGGAACGACGCATGAGCGATGCAATTCTGAAGGCAGAAGGCGTATGCTTTGGCTACAAGCGCGATAAGGCGGTTCTAAGCGGCGTCAGCCTGTCGTTTAAGCGCGGCGAACTTACCGGCATAATCGGGCCTAACGGTTCGGGCAAAACTACGCTTATCAAGCTACTGTCGGGCGCGCTGAGACCGAGCGGCGGGTGCGTCACGCTGGACGGGCGCGACGTGCGCGACTTCCCGGTGCGCGATTTAGCAAAACGCATATCGGTCGTGCCGCAGTCCACGCACATGGACTTTGATATGACGGCGTTGGACGTGGCGCTGATGGGCAGGCAGCCGTATCTGCGCCGGTTTGAGCGCGAGAGCGATGAGGACATACGCATTGCGCGCGACGCGCTTACCCGCACGGATGTGATTCAGTATCAGGATACACCTGTGAGCGCACTGTCGGGCGGCGAGATGCAGCGCGTGATTATCGCGCGCGCGCTTACCCAGCAGACCGACGTAATGCTGCTGGACGAGCCGGTTGCAAGTCTGGACGTGCGGCACGCGGCTCATATACTTAGACTTTCGCGCGATCTTGCACATAAGCAGCAGGTTTGCGGCGTATGCGTGCTGCACGATTTGTCACTGGCGGGGTGGTTCTGCGATCGGATTGCGCTAATGTGCGCGGGCGAGGTTTACGCATACGGCTTCCCGGCCGATGTGCTTACCGCGCGGGCGATTGCGGACGTTTACGGCGTGGGTGCCGACATAATCGCCGACGGCGGGCATGTACGGGTGCTGGCGCGTTATGAATCCACGATTTAACAAAAACAGGCTTGTAAATTATGCCTGTACAGCTATAATCAATTGTATTATAAGGCATTGACGGAGTTCAGGCTCATTACCCGCTCATCAAGAGAGCGCCGCATAAGGTGAAAGCGGTGCATGAGCGCGTGGGTCGTCCCGCTCCCGAGCCGCGGTTAACAGCCGCCGCGTCCCGCGTTAAAGGAACCGAGCGGATCTGCGCAAGGCAGATCAAGCATGGTGGTACCGCGAAGCACGCGCTTCGTCCCTGCGAATAAGGGACGGAGCGCTTTTTATGTGCGCAGTTATGTTTGAAGGAGAGTGTTTTAAGTGGCTAAGCAGAAGCAGGAGAAGTTTGTTTCGGAGATAACGCCCCGCGACACGGATTTTGCGCAATGGTATACTGACGTTATCAAAAAGACCGACTTGGTTGACTATGCGCCAGTACGTGGCTGCATGGTAATGAAGCCTTACGGCTATGCCATATGGGAATTGATACAGAAGGATCTGGATCGCCGCTTTAAGGAGACGGGGCATCAGAATGTATATATGCCGATGCTGATACCCGAAAGTCTGCTTTTGAAGGAAGCGGATCATGTGGAGGGCTTTGCGCCCGAGGTTGCGTGGGTAACGATGGGCGGCGGCGAGCAGCTGACCGAGCGTATGGCTATACGCCCCACCAGCGAGACGATGTTCTGCACGATGTATTCCAAGTGGGTACAGAGCTGGCGCGATCTGCCGATGAAGTACAACCAGTGGTGCTCTGTAATGCGTTGGGAAAAGACCACTCGTCCGTTCCTGCGCACGGCCGAGTTCCTGTGGCAGGAAGGCCACACGATACATGCGACTGCTGAGGAAGCGGAGCAGGAGACTATGCAGATGCTGCATGTATACCGCGATTTCCTTGAGCAGATTTGTGCGGTGCCTGTAATCTGCGGCCGCAAGAGCGAGAAGGAGAAGTTTGCGGGTGCGCGCGCGACCTACTCTGTCGAAGCGATGATGCACGACGGCAAGGCGCTTCAGGCTGGCACTTCGCACAACTTTGGCACGAACTTCTCCATACCGTTCGACATCAAGTACCTGTCGAAGGAAGGCAAGCAGGAGTAC
>USEE01000146.1 GCA_900553645.1 uncultured Eubacteriales bacterium | reverse complement strand
TCTGCGGGTCGGATACGAAAACCTGCGTGTCGCTTAGCACCTCGACTGAATCGTTTATGCCCACGTCCAGCTCGACGCTGTGCCCCGCCAGACTGTACAGCCTGATCGTTTCGCCGTTTAGCAGCATCGCCGTGCCCGCCGTGGGCAGGAATGCGTATTGCACGTTGCTTACCATCGCAATGGGCATCATGCTGGCGCGGTCGTATATCGCCGCCGAGCCGTCGGCTATCGCGACGATTATGCGCGCGTCGTCGCCCGTGGACGCGGACGAGGCTATGAAGTCGTATTTGATAGGCAGTACCAGATTGCCCTGCTTATCGATAAGTCCGTATAAGCCGCCGCGCATAACCTCGGCCAGCCCGCCCGAAAAGTCGGCCGCGTGCTCGTACACCGGCGCGATTACCCATTTGCCGTCGGTATCCAGATACCCGTACAGTCCGTCGCGCGACGCGGTGCAGAGCAGCCCTTCCGAAAACGCGCCGTACAGCCCGCCGCTTACGCCCAAGTACCGGCACTTGCCGTCCAGGTATGTCAGATATATCTCGTCGGCGATGCCGTCGAACGGGTCGTCGGTGGAGGTGAAAAACGCGCCCTCGCCGGTGGGCACTATCGATGTGTACTTTACCGGCAGCAGCTCGTCGCCGTTTTCGTCGATTATGCCGCACAGACCGTTTTTCACGGTCATTAGCGCGCCGTCTTGATAATATATCGATTCGTAGTCCTGATCGGTGAGCGGCTGACCCTTTGCATCCAGCAACACCGCGCGGCTGCCGTTTTCGTCGCTCATGAACGCGACGAAGCGCTTTTGACCGTCGTCAAGCTGAATCGCGCTTATATAGTCGCAGCTTAGGTCGCTCAGCATATCGCCGTTTGAGTCCATCAGCCGGTACGCCTGGCCGTCGTAAAACGGATACAGCTCCGCTCCCGCGCCGGCAAACGCGCTCCCGGCAGTCAGAAACAGCGTAAGCAGCGCCAGCGTAAGTATAGTGCGCCTGAGCAAATCGACACCTCCCGAAGCCGCGCGCGGCGGCGCATAATACATGTAAGTATTTGACGCGGCGCGGCGCGTAAAAGTTCACGCGCCGCGCAGGGGATAAGCCGCATTGCATCGGCGCGCGGGAGGCCGTTTTACGCGTGAAGTTTTGGTTGCAGCAGTTGTATTTAGCCGCATTAAGTGATATAATATTCGGGAAGAAGTGTATGCGCGGGTCTTTATGCAGGGCCTTAGGGCGCATAAGGCGACCGCGTGACGTATTGCATTTGAGAAAGAGCGGATACAAACCCGCTCTTTATTGTTGATATGGACGCGCGCGCAATATAATAAGGAGGTGGGCTCATGGCCGGACGTGCAAAAAAGCCCAGTCAGTCGCTGGCCGGGGTAAGGCGCAGGGCTGAGGAAGAAGCCGACGCTTTGGGACTTGAGCTGGTGGACGTGGTCATGGCCCGCGAAAGCACCGGTAGCGTCCTGCGCTTTACTATCGATAAGGACGCGGAGGGCGGCGTTTCGCTGGACGATTGCGAAAACTTCCACCGCCGCGCGCTCAAGTATGCGCAGGATATTGACTATGATTATATGGAAGTAACCTCGCCCGGCGCGGACAGGCCGCTCAAGCGCGATCGCGACTTCGAGCGCGCGCTGGGTCAGACGGTCGAGGCGCGCTTTTACCGCCAGATGGACGGCGTAAAGCAGCTGCGGGGCAAACTTGCGGCGTTTGACGCCGAAACCGTGACGCTGGACGCGGGCGGCGCGATGAAGGCGCTCAAGCGTGCGGACATAGCGCAGATACGCATGACGCTGGACGACGACGAGATGGACAGCCCCCTGTTCGACCAACTGGAGCGCGAAACCGAAGGCGCCGATAACAATGACCATGAGAAAGACCATGATGGAGGGAAATCCGGGACATGAGTGCGGAGTTTATCAGCGCGCTGGACGCGCTTACAAAGGAACGCAATATAGATAAGGACGTGCTGCTAAGCGCGATAGAACTGGCGCTGGTATCGGCTTACAAGCGCAATTACAACGCCAGCAACGTGCGCGTATCGATAGATTCGGCCACGGGCGACGTGCACGTCTATGCCAATAAAAAGGTCGTGGACGAGGTTGAAAACGACAGCGAGGAAATCTCGCTGGATGCGGCGCATCAGATACGCCCGCATTATCAGGTGGGCGATCAGGTCGATATAGAGGTTACTCCGCGCAAGTTTGGCCGCATAGCCGCCCAGACCGCAAAGCAGGTGGTCGTGCAGCGCATACGCGAGGCCGAGCGCGGCAGCATATATAATGAATATGTCGAGAAGGAAAACGAGATACTTACCGCGATAATCGATCGCATAGAGGGTAAGCAGGTAATAGTCGATCTGGGTCACACGCAGGGGCTGCTCGACGAAAGCAATCAGATGCCGGGCGAGGAATACCATATTAACGACCGCATAAAGGTGTACGTACTTGAGGTACAGCGCCAGCTCAAGGGCCCGCAGGTATTGGTAAGCCGCATACATCCGGGTCTGATCAAGCGCCTTTTCGAAATCGAAGTGCCCGAGATTCGCGACGGTATTGTGCTGATTAAGTCAATTGCACGCGAGGCCGGCTTCCGCACCAAGATGGCCGTAACGTCCACCGATCCCATGGTAGACCCGGTAGGCTCGTGCGTAGGCCCGCGCGGTATGCGTGTGGAAAACGTGGTAAACGAGCTGAAGGACGAAAAGATCGATATAATCAAGTGGTCGGCCGATCCGGCTGAGTACATCGCAAACGCCTTAAATCCCGCGCGCGTGCTTAATGTCTATGTGTCCGAAAAGGATAAGGCTGCCCGCGTTATAGTGCCCGACAATCAACTGTCGCTGGCAATCGGCAAGGAGGGCCAGAACGCCCGACTGGCCGCGAAGCTGACCGGCTGGCGCATAGACATAAAGAGCCAGAGTCAGGCCGAGCAGGCCTTGCTGGGTCTGGACAGCGAGCCGGAGGATAAGCCCGATGAGGCGGTCGAGGAAACCGGCGCGGCAGAAACCGCCGAAGCTCCTCAGGCCGAATAATCATATAAATACACGGGGCGCTCAGATGCGCCCGGAAGGGAGGGACGTATGCCGCCCAAACCTAAAAAGATTCCCATGCGCATGTGCCTGGGCTGTCGCGAGATGAAGCCCAAGCGCGAGATGGCGCGCATAGTCCGCTCGCCCGAGGGCGCGATTGCGCTGGACAGGGTGGGGCGCGCGCCCGGCAGAGGCGCGTATATCTGCCACGATCCCGAATGCCTTAAAAAGGCGATGAAGGCCAACCTGCTCGCCAAGGCGTTCGAGTGTCCGGTGGATAAGGAAGTCTATCAGCAACTGATGGACGCGCTGAGCGAAGGAGCGGACGCTCCGGAGGCCAAGCAGTGAGCGCGGGCGAGGCCGTGGGCCTTATCGGAATCGCAATGCGCGCGGGCAAGCTGACATTGGGAGAGGAAGCCTGTCTTAATGTAATACGCGCGGATCGCGCGGCGCTCATATTGATCGACGAGGGGGTATCGCCCGGCACGTTAAAGAAGTTCCGCGACGCTTCAGCGTACCATAATGTAAAACTGATCGCGCTGAAGGCCGGTCAACTGGGGCGCTCGGTCGGCAAACCGAACCGCAGGACCGCCGTCGTGCAGGATGCAAAACTTGCCGAGGGCATTTCAAAGAGCATCGAAAAGACGCTCAATAATGTTAGTCAGATAGTGGAGACTGAAAATTGATATTTACCGATTGCAATACGCGGGGGTGCATAATTTAGATGGCCAAAGTCAAGGTACAGGACGCAACCAAGGAAGTTGCCTCCAATGCGGGCAGGCTGCTTGAAACCGTATCGAAATCGCGCAAGCAGGCGCAGGACGCGCTGCGTGCGCTGAAGGCGCTCGAGGATAAGCTCACCGCCAGCGAAACTCAGAAGCAGGAAGAAAAGCGCAAGGACGCGCGCGTGGAAGCGCCCGTATTCATGAACGCATTTTCGTCCGACCAGTTCGCGGCGCAGAACGAGGCTACTCAGGCCGCCGAAGCGCAGGCTCGTGCCGCCAAGGCCGCCGAGGCCGCTCAAGAAGCGGCGCGCGCAGCCGAAGCAGCGCCCGCGGCAAAGCCCGCTGAGACTCAGCCCGACCGCCGCCCGGATAACAATAACCGTCAGGGCGAGCGTCGCAGCGCTCCGACGCAGAACCAGAATCAGCCGCGAAATGCGCAGCAGGGCGATCGCCGTCCGGCTCAGCCCGGCGCGCGCCCGCAGGGCCCATATGGCCGTCCTGTGCAGCAGGGCGATAACCGTCAGGGTCCGTATGGCCGCCCCGTACAGCAGGGCGACAACCGCCAGGGCCCGTATGGCCGCCCCGTACAGCAGGGCGACAACCGCCAGGGGCCGTATGGCCGCCCCGTACAGCAGGGCGACAACCGCCAGGGTCCGTATGGCCGCCCCGTACAGCAGGGCGACAATCGCCAGGGCCCGTACGGCCGCCCCGCAGGTCAGGGCGCTCAGGGCGGATTTAACCGTCCGCAGGGCGACAGACCCGCACGTCCCGGCATGGGCGGCTCGCGTCCCGCGCCCGGCGGCGCGCCGCGTTCCGGCGGTGCAGGTCAGCGCCCGATGGGCCGCAAGCCCGCCAGCGATCTCGCGCCTACGGTCGAGAAGGAGCGCGTATCCAATTACGATCCCAACAAGAAGAACTACGTGCGCCAGCATGACCCGGAGCATGTAGCTAAGAACCGCAGGCAGCTGGCCAAGAGCGCCGCGCCGTCCTATATGGATGACGAGTACGTACGCGGCGGCAAGCGCGCCAAGAGCAAGAAGGCCGCGGTCAAGCAGGAGCCGATCAAGATCGAAAAGGCTTTCATGACCGC
>USEE01000145.1 GCA_900553645.1 uncultured Eubacteriales bacterium | reverse complement strand
ACGTCTCCAGCTCCTCGCAGCTCAGTTCAATCGCCGAATTGGAGCTTCCGCACGCGGGCAGTATCGTGCCGAACCTTTTAAGCGATTCGTCCAGCCATACCTCAACATCGTCGCTCATATCAAACGGAGAGACGCCGCCTACCGCGTACCCGGCCATCTCCAATGCGCGCTCAGGCGTAAGCATACGCGCCTTGCGCCCAAACCGAGCCTTGAACGCGGCGTTATCAACGCGCGCGTCGCCCGCAGCCACTATCAGTATGCAGTCGCTGTCGCCATCGAACGACAGCGTCTTGGCTATGCGCGCCGCGTCCACGCCCGCCGCCTTGGCCGCCAAATCAACCGTGGCGCTGGACAGTTCAAACTCGATTATGCGCCCGTCCGCGCCGAATTGCTTTAGATAATTTCTGACTCGCTCAACCGACATTTGTTTTTCCTTTCGAATTGTGCGTGTTATACGTGGCCGGTGGCAATTTCGGCGGTATCCGCGCCCACCGCGCGTATCAGTTCGCGCGGGTCGAGGTCCACCTGAAATCCGATGCGCCCCGCGGACACGCATATGCGCTCCTGCTCCAGCGCCGATACATCGATCACAGTCTTGAATTGCTTTTTCATGCCCACGGGGCTGCAGCCGCCGTGTATATAACCGGTGGTTTTAAGCAGCTCCTTTTGCGGTATCATTTCGACCGACTTTTCGCCCACGCTGGCGGCGGCCGCCTTTAAGTTAAGCTCCTTTAGTACAGGTATTACAAATACATAATAGGCGCGCGACTTGCCCTGTGTGACCAGCGTCTTAAACACGCGCGCGGGGTCAGCGCCGATGCGCTGTGCAACCGTGCCGCCGTCCAACATCCCGTCCGACACGTCATATGTATGCACGTCAAAATCTATTTTAAGCCCCTCAAGTATGCGCATTGCATTAGTCTTGTTGTCCTTCATTGCCAATCCCTCGCTTTCCCTCGCAATTATACCATATCAGCGGGAATATTTAATTAAGCGAGGGTGATTTCAATTTGTCGTAAGGTGCGAATCATGCTATAATTATCGCACGAATATAAGGCGGTTTGGCGATTGGTAAGGCAGGGAACGCAATTGATTGTTTTGCCTGAGACAGCAATAAAAGCGTTCAGGTTTATCAGAACCGGCCTGCTTAGAGCCTGCTCTTCCGCACTTAAAAAGAAATTTGCACCAATTCATTCAGCTGTCAATCAAAGACCTATATAATGTGTAAGAAAAACTCACACGGGAGGCGAGCCGTTGGACTCTGCATTGGAAAACGACATGCGCGAGATACTGCGCGCACTAAGCACACTGCGCGTGCCCGCCGCGCCCGAGGAATATGACATTCACGCGCTCGTCGCCGCCGCGCTGGAACGCGCCGGGATTGCGGCACGGCATGAAGCGCGTTTATGCCCCGGCTGCCGCATAGACTTCCTGTGCGGCCACGTGGGTATCGAGGTAAAGAAGAATCGCCCGCCGCGCGCGTCGTTGATGAAACAGATTGCGCGCTATGCCGCCAGCCCGGATATATCGGCACTGATACTGGTAGCGCCCGGCGATTTGCGTCTGCCGCGCGAGGTATGCGGCGTGCCGGTCGAGTGCGTGGCGCTGGCAAGGCTGTGGGGGGTGGCACTGCCATGAGACGCAAGGGCAAATCGCTCAAGGCGGCGATGCAGGCGCGCGAGATGCAGCTCTCCCGCGACCGCTTTATCGAGGAACGTTACGGTTCAGCAGATGAGCCGGAACCAGACAACGATGTTCAGCCGTCTGAACAGTCGGGCGCATGGTGCGACGAACTGGACTATGTAATGCGCCCGGATGGCGTGCTGGAGCCGGTATATGGCGAGTCGCCCGACGACGATGCGTTTGGCGACGGCACAGATGCAACCGCCGAAATGGAATCACAGCCGGAATCCCTGCCTCCCGACGAGTCACTGATAAACTTTGCGCCGCCCGCATATCTGGCCGAGCCGGACAGAGGGCGTGGCATATACGGCACGCTGACGTACAACGCGCGCGCCCGCGTATGGACGATACGCGGCGAGCCGTGCGTGGTCGAGTTAGCCAAGCGGCTGTTTCCGGGCTGTGACGGCCGGGGCAGGGGAACGGCGCGGTTCGCAGCGCACGCCCGCATAATCGGCGACCTTAACTGGCTGATGCTGAGATACCCGCTGGAGATAGCCGATCGCGACCGCGCGCGCTGGCAAAAGGCGGTAACAGCCGCCCGCGAATACGCCGTGCGCCGCGAGCGCGCCCGCGTTGCGCCCAGCCGCGTTACGCCGCCCGCGACGTTCCGGGGCAATCTGATGCCGTTTCAAAAACTGGGTCTGGGTTTTCTAATGGACAACCCGCGCGCACTGCTGGCCGACGAGATGGGTCTGGGCAAGACGGTTCAGGCATTGGCGCTGCTATGCGCTAAAAACGCGTTCCCGGCGATAATCATACCGCCGCCGCACCTCGTGCGCAACTGGGAACGCGAAATTGCGAACTTTGTGGAACTTCCGGGCGGCACGCGCGTGCACGTCGTGCGCGGCATAAAGCCATACGACCTGCCCGAAGCCGACATATACATCGTGCATTACCTGCTCCTGCGCGGCTGGAAGAAGGTATTGCCCAAGCTAAGCTATCGCGCGGTAATATTCGACGAAGCGCAGGAGCTTCGTCACGCGGGCACGGAAAAGTACTCGGCGGCCACGCTGATTTCGGGCGACTGTGAAACCGTGGTCGGCCTGTCCGGTACGCCGATATACAACCGCGGCGGCGAAATCTGGAACGTAATCAACGCGATTGACTATCACTTTTTAGGCGATTGGGAGAGCTTTACGCGCGAATGGTGTTACGGCTATGGCAGCGACACCGTGGCCGACCCGGAGAAGCTGGGCGAATACCTGCGCCGGGAGGGCATGATGCTGCGCCGCACAAAGCGCGAGGTACTGCCCGAGCTGCCGCCCAAGCGCCGCCTTGTGCAGGAGATCGACTGGGACGACGAGGTGTACCGCGAATACATGCGCCCGGTGGTCGAATCTCTGCGCGCGCTGCGCGGCGAAACCGACGCGTCCCGCCGCGCGATAATCGAGGACGCAATATCGCAGACCGAGCGTCAGGCGACCGGCGTGGCCAAGGCGCCGTACGTGTGCGCGTGCGTGCGCACATTGCTGGAGGCGGGCGAGAAGGTGCTGCTGTTCGCACACCATCACGCGGTTATGGACATATACAAGCGCGAACTCAAGAGCTATCACCCCGCGTTCATAACCGGCCGTGAAAACGAGCGCGAAAAGGACGCAGCGCTGAACGCGTTCATGACGGGGGCGACCGACATATGCTGCATATCGCTGCGTTCGGCCAGCGGCCTGAATCTCCAGCGCGCTACCTGCGTGGTGTTCGGCGAAATGGATTGGTCGCCCGCAGTGCATTCACAGGCGGAAGACCGCGCGCACCGCATCGGCCAGAAAGATTCGCTATTGTGCTACTATTTGGTCAGCCCGCGCGGCTCAGACCAGGAAATGCAGCTTGCATTGGGCTTAAAAGTAAGCCAGTTTGTAGGCCTTATGGGCGACGAAACGCCCGGCCCCGATCAGCAGGCATTGCTTGAAAGTCAGGCGCGCGAGTACATATCGCGCCTTGTACATCGCCTGGACGGCGAAATGCTGCCCGACGACGCGGATATACATAATGAAAGGCAGAAAAAGCATGACGCATAAATTATTTCACGACGACGTAAATATCCGGGAATTTGATGCAGATGTAGTAAAGTGCGAGCCGCTTTCGAAAGAACTGCGCTCTAAATACGAGGGCGGCGCACCGCTGTACGCCGTATGGCTGGATAAAACGGCGTTCTATGCCGAGGCAGGCGGCCAGCCCGCCGATCACGGCACGCTGGGCGGCGCAAACGTGCTGGACGTTCAGGAAGACGAAACCGGCGACATATATCACGTAACCGCCGCGCCGCTTGAGGGCAGCGTACACGGCGCGCTCGACTGGACACGGCGCTTCTCAAACATGCAGCAGCACGGCGGTCAGCACCTTATAAGCTGGGCGGTTCATAAGTATCTGGGTGGCTACACGTTCGGCCTGCACACGGGCGTGCAGGAATGCACCATAGATACCGACTTAAAGGAAGTGCCCTCGCGCGAGACGCTGGACATGCTGGAAAACGCGGTCAACGGACTCATCTGGCAGGACCTCCCCGTTCACCAGTGGTTCCCCAGCGACGAGGAGTTAAAGACCCTGCCGCTGCGCAAAAAGCCCACCGTCAGCGAAAACATCCGCATAGTCATGACCGGCGACGTGGAGTGCGTGGCGTGCTGCGGCACTCATCCCACGTCCAGCGGCCAGATCGGACTTGTCACGATACTGGGCGCACACCCGGCGCGCGGCAAGGTGCGTATATCGTTCCTGTGCGGCGGGCGCGCCCATGCGCGGCTCAGGGCGGAAGCCGACGCGTGCCGCGAGGCGGGCGCGATGCTCAGCGCGACATACGAAACGCTGGCGCAGGAAACCCGGCGCGTGCTAGACAATGCGCGCGAACAGGCGCACGTCCTGTCCGAGTTCCGCCGGGAAGCGCTGATTAAGGCATTGCCCGCGCTGTACGAAAACGCGCCTGAACTGCCTGACAGCACAAAACTAATCGCACACAGATTTGACAGCGCCGACCGAGACGGCCTGATAAAGGCCGCATCCGGTCTTATCGAAAACCCGCGTACGGTAGCGCTGCTTACCGCGGGCAACGCCGACGGCGCGGGCGACATAGCGGTGTTTGCGTGCTCCGACGACGTAAAGCTCGACATGGGCAAGTTCATGCGTGAAGCGCTCAAGGCATACGGCGGGCGCGGCGGCGGCATCATCTTTGAAGTGGACGACAACATGTCCAC
>USEE01000144.1 GCA_900553645.1 uncultured Eubacteriales bacterium | reverse complement strand
CCGAAGGCTTAGCAGCGCTAAGTCGAGCCTTGTGACGCAGAAATGGCGGAGCGACACCCGAAACTGCGGATTAAGGAATTTTTGAGACACACTCTAGTATTCAGACAATAGTTTAGGCTATAATTTCAAAGTCCAGTCATGGTATATGACTTGCGAAGTGCCGACCACATGCATTATGTCAATTGTCTTTTAGTCACGCTTCTAAAAATATAACCCCGGCGCAGTTCGCCCATTATAAAGCGTTCTGCGCCGGATTCGATTGCTGTTTAATTATTCCTCGTCCTCGCCGGTGCTGATTATGCCCGTGCGCGCCGCGTGGAACAGGTATTGCTGGAGTATGCCCGCGTCCTCGCCCCACTGCCGCTGGGCGCAGCGCTTGAGTTCGGCGCGGTTGGTGCAGCCGGGCATGTACTTTTGCATGGCGCGCTCCATCCACACGTCCACCGGGAACGCCAGCGAATGGCGGCAGCCGAACAGCAGCACGCAGTCGGCGACCTTGGGGCCTACGCCCTTGAGCTGCAAAATCTTCTTATGCGCCTGCTCGTAAGGCAGTGTGCGCAGTTCGTTCAGGTCAAAGCCGTCCACGACTGCCTGAGCGCTCTCGATAAGGTAGGGCGCGCGGTAGCCCATACCCATCGCGCGCAGCGTCTCCACCGGCGCGGCGGCCAGCGCTTCGGGCGTGGGGAAAAGATGTATCTGAATGCCGTTCAGTTCGCGCCTCTCACCCAGCTCGTCGCACAGCTTCTTGACCAGCACGCGGATGCGCGCCACGTTATTGTTGGCCGAGATTATGAACGACGGCAGCGTGTCCCACACCGGCTGATTGAGCACATGCAGCCCGTGCAGCGCGTCATAGGACTGTTTCAGGTACGGATCGGCGTCGCATATGGGCTTCAGCGCCGCATAGTCGCGCCCCAGATCGAAGTAGTCGCGCCAGAACGCCTCGTCCGTGCAGGGGCTGATTATCTCAAAGCCGTCGTCGCCGGGAATTATCAGCGCCTCGTGCCCGCCGGCGTGGCCCACGTATTCGCGGCCGTCGAAGTACCACTGGAACGCCTGTGCACTGCGCACCAGCGTCAGGTCAAGATCAACGTCTGACTTTATATACATAGTTGCGTACCTCCTCCCGCGTTTGGAGAGTGTCTCAAGCAGGACAATTCTATCATTTCATGGCAGACCTTCAAAGTGCCTTAACAGCGCCATGATCGTGCTGCATAACTCAGAAACGACGGAGCGCCGCCCGAAATTGCGGATTGAACATTTTGAGACGCACTTCTAATCGGGTCAAAAAAAGCCCGCTCCCCGTTCAGAGAGCAGGCTTAGTTTACGAAACTTATTGGGCAGCCTCGGTCTGCGGATAGATGCAGACCTGCTTCTTATCGCGGCCCAGGCGCTCGAAACGGACGATGCCGCTGGCCTTGGCGAACAGGGTGTCATCCTTGCCGATACCTACATTGAGGCCGGGATGGATGTGGGTGCCGCGCTGGCGAACCAGGATGTTGCCAGCCAGTACAAACTGACCATCCTCACGCTTGGGGCCAAGGCGCTTGCTTTCGCTGTCGCGGCCGTTGCGGGTGGAGCCCATTCCCTTTTTATGGGCGAACAGCTGAAGATTCATGGAAAACATCAGTTCCACCTCCGTTCATTCGCGTTGACCCGGAGAAATTCCGGGTAAGAAGATTCTATTGATTTAAGTCCAATGAGCAATGTCTCAAAGATGGTCTGTGCCTTTAGCATACTCGCTTCGTCCACCTTATCCGGCAGACGCACCTCGTATTTGCCCGCGTCGTCGTCGCGCTTTACATTAACGGCGATTCCCGCAACCTCGCCAAGACCCAGCTCGCAGGTCTGCGTGAGCGCCGATATTGCCGCGCATACGATGTCATAGCCGCTGTCGGCATAGCCCGAATGCCCCCCGGCCGTAAAACCCGTGATTTCACCCTGCCGGAAGAAAAACGACACCCGCGTCATTACGCATTGATGGCGGTAATTTCCACCTTGGTGTAGGGCTGACGATGGCCCTGACGCTTACGCTCGTTCTTCTTGGCCTTATACTTGTAGACCACGATCTTGGAGCTCTTAACCTGCTTTACAACCTTACCGGTAACGGAAGCACCCGCTACCAGCGGCTTGCCGATCACAGCGCCCTCGTCCTTGCCTACCAGCATGACGTCGAATTTTACCTCGTCGCCTTCCTGAGCGTCCAGCTTCTCAACATAGATCACGTCGCTCTTTTCAACGCGATACTGCTTGCCACCGGTCTTGATTATTGCGTACACGGCAGCACACCTCCTTTTTTATGAAGTCTCGCCGAAATACGGCAGTCCATGCGCCTGCACAGGCATTTAAGGCCGTTTCCGTGCGGAGCACCCAATTATTATACTATATGCGGGCGGCGCAAGTCAACCGCCGCCCGCAAAAACCTTAAACTTAACAGGTGCATTCAATTACAGTTCCGTCGCCGGTTCGCCCGAAAGCTCTTTTACAAGCGCGCGCACGCCTGCGATCTGCTCATCCGTGCCGCTCACGGCCAGCCACACGCACCCCTCCGCACCCAGCGCGCCGCCCGCCGCCAGCAACTTGGGCCTAGCGCCGGTAAGCGCCGCAATCGCGTCCAGCTCGGTAAACGTGCGCCCCGGCAGTGGGAACAGCCGCGGGCCGTCCGCTTCGGAAGAGTTTGCAATAGCGGCCAGCGCCGCGATCGGCTCTTCAACACGCTTTTCAAGACCTACGGGCACGACAACGCTTACCCTGCGACCGATTTCGGCAGTTATCGTGGGTATGACCGTGCCGCCCTGCGGATGGCCGATAAGCACGCCCGCCTCGCCGCCCGGCAGGTACAGCGCGTTTGCGCCCTTCATTATCATGTCGCCCTCGCCCATATCTGGCGCTGCGGCAAACACGTCGCGATCGGTAAATACCTTGCCATGATCGATCAGCATATCGAAGCCGCAGGGCTTGGCCTGCATATGCGCGCCCGGCGCAGCCGTGACGCCGCGGCGAAAGCCCCTCTTGTCGAACGCCCGTCCGTCGCCCAGCGCGCGCAGCGCTTCCTCGGCCACATAGCCGTTGGTGCTGCCGCCGATTATCAGCAGCTTATGATTGCGCATAGCGTCCTGAACCTGACCATCAGCCATAAGGCCGCGCGCGATAAGGCGTTTGCCCATCGCCACGGTCAGCATTATTTCACAGGTCATATCAATGTCCTCCGCTTATCGGGTCAGCCCCACAGTGTCGAGGAAGCGCTGCAGACCCGCGCGGCCCGCCTCGTCCTGCTTGTACACGCCAGCGTCCCTGAGCACCTGCGCGCACACATTGGACAGCTCTTTATGCATAGCGCCGGACGCTTCCTCTTCGGTAAGGCCGGTGCCGTAGCGCTCGGCCAGTTCGCACATCCAGTCGTAGTGCTTGTAAAGCGGCGAATCCTCGGCCGGGCGCTCCAGCTTGAGCGCGCCGGTGAGATAGCCTTCGCAATCCTTAAGCTCGGTCTTAAGGCGGCCGGGCAGTATGAACAGGCCCATGACCTCTATAAGGCCTATGTTCTCGCGCTTTATATGGTGCAGCGGCGCGTGCGGATGGAATATGCCCAGCGGGTTTTCGGCGTCGGTGCGGTTGTTGCGCAGCACCAGCAGCAGCCGATATGTATCGCCGTCCTTATGCATTATGGGGGTTATGGTATTGTGGGGCGCGTCGGTCTGAGCAAATATGCCCAGTTCCGGATCGGAATACGCGCGCCACGCCTTAAGCACTTCATCTGCCTTGTTTATCAGCTGCTCGCGGTTTTGCGACGCGATGCAGACGGTGGGCATGGGCCAGTTGACCACATGCGCGCTCAATCCGTCCTCGGCCTTCAATTCGTATTCCACGCCCGCGCGATCCATGGGCATTACGTAATTGCCGCCCTGAAAATGGTCGTGGTTAAGTATGGAACCGCCCACTATTGGCAGATCCGCGTTAGAGCCTATGAAATAGTGCGGGAACTTTTCCACAAAGTCGGCCAGCCGCTCGAACGAGCCGCGCTCTATCTTCATGGGGCGGTGCTCGCCGCACAGCACTATGCAGTGCTCCTCATAATACTTATAGGGCGAATACTGCATGTACCACTGCTCGCCGCCCAGCGTCACCGGCACCATGCGGTGATTCTGGCGCGCCGGGAAGTTAGCGCGGCCCGCGTAGCCGGGGTTCTCCACACACAGCATGCACCTGGGATAGCCCACGGAGGGCGCGTTCTTCAGCTTGGCGATCTCCTTGGGATCCTTTTCGGGCTTGGACAGGTTTATGGTTATCTCCAGCTCGCCCACGGGCGAATCGGCAAAGTAGCGTATGTTCTTGGCCACGCGATCGACCTGAATATAGTTGCAGGCGCAGCACATGTCATAGAACCAGTCGGTAGCCGCCTTTGCGCCCTGCGCGTTATATATTTCTTCAAAGCGCATACGGGTCTCGGCGGGCGAGGGCGTGACCATGCCCATTACGCGCGTTTCAAAAAGGTCGCGCGAGGTATTGTCATCCTCCGCAATGCCTGCGGCGCAGGCGTAGTCGGTGATAGGCTTCAGCAGTGCGGTCGCTGTATCGGGAATATCGAACGGTGCGATTTCGCCGTCGAAAGGACTGTCGCAGCCTATAAGGTCTATCAGTCCATTGCGCGCGTATGCGGTATCGTATCCATCAATCAGACCCTTAGCGTGAGCAAACGCAACCAGCTTTTCTATCGACTCGAGCGCGTCGCGCCTGAGCGTCTCCAGCCTGTCGACCTTATTTTCAGCAGCCATTTTAAGTCCCCCTCATCGTGTATATCCCAAATTCAGTTCACAATTATACGCCAATTTCGCCCCACAAACTACCCATATTGTGAAAAAATTTGTAAACGCGCAAAAGGCG
>USEE01000143.1 GCA_900553645.1 uncultured Eubacteriales bacterium | reverse complement strand
ATCGTAAAGCAGCTGCGGCACGTCGGACAGTATCGCCAGCGGCGAATCCACGCCCATCGCGCCCACTGCCTCAGCGCCCTTTTCAGCCATAGGCATTATTATCTTGCTTATCTGTTCGTTAGTGTAGCCGAACGCCCTCATGCGCGCGGTCAGCGGCAGTTCCTCCTCGGGCTGCTTCTCGGCGGGCACGGGCAGTTCATCCGCGCGCAGTGAATACGTGTCTATCCAGTGCGCATACGGATGACGCTGCGCCACGGTCATTTTGAGTTCTTCGTCCTTTATCACGCGCCCCTCGGCGGTGTCGATCAGCAGCATACGCCCCGGACGCAGACGCTCTTTGTATAGTATGTTTTCCGGCTCCACCGGCAGCGTGCCGGTTTCGGATGCGAGTATCAATCGGCCGTCGCGCGTCTCGATATAGCGCGCCGGGCGCAGACCGTTGCGGTCCAGCACCGCCGCGACCTGTATGCCGTTGGTCAGCACCATGCCCGCCGGGCCGTCCCACGGATCCATCAGGTGGCTGTGGAATTCGTAGAACGCGCGCAGATCCTTGTCCATCTGTGCATCTTTTTCCCACGGCTGGGGTATCATCATCATCGCGGCGTGCGTGAGCGAACGTCCGGTCATCGTAAGGAACTCCAGCGCGTTATCGAACATCGCCGAGTCGGAACCGTCGGCGCGCACTATCGGGAACAGCTCGCTTAGCTCATCGCCGAACAGATCGGTCTTTATGTGGCTCTGGCGCGCCAGCATACGCGAGCAGTTGCCGCGTATGGTGTTGATTTCGCCGTTATGCACCACCATGCGGTTGGGATGGGCGCGCTCCCACGACGGGAAGGTGTTGGTGGAGTAGCGCGAGTGCAGCACGGTTATCGCGCTCTTGAAGTCCAGATCGCTCAGGTCGGAGAACAGCGTGCGCAATTGCCATGCCTGAAGCATACCCTTGTATACAATCGTGCGGCTAGACAGGCTGCACGCATAGAAGTCGGATTCGCGGCAGCCCTCGCTGTAACGCAGCCGATTTTCGGCACAGCGGCGTATCAGATACAGCACCCGCTCAAACGCCTCGCTCGGGTCGTCCTCCTCGGTCAGGCGCGACGCGCGCTGTATGAATACCTGACATATGTAGGGCATGGACGCCAGCGCGGTCTGGCCCAGTGAGCTTACGTTGACCGGCACGTCGCGCCAGCCCAGCAGCGTCTGACCGTGCTGCTCGACGATGCGCTTGAATTCCTGCTTTACGTGCTCGCGGCGACCTTCGTCGCGGCTCAAAAACATCATGCCCACGCCGTACGCGCCCGCCTCGGGCAGACCTATGCCCAGCGGCGCACAGACCTTTTTGAAGAATTCGTGCGGCAGTTGAGTAAGCACGCCCGCGCCGTCGCCGGTCAGTTCGTCCGCGCCCGACGCGCCGCGGTGGCTCAGCGCGCACAGCACGTCTATCGCGTCCGTGACCAGCTTGTGGCTGGCGCGGCCCTTTATGTCGCATATCATGCCTATGCCGCACGCGTCGTGTTCAAATTGCGGATCGTAAAGTCCCCGGCGTCCGGGCAGACCGGCCTTATGCTCGGTCCCCATAAAATCGGTACTTTTCTGAAAGCTGTCGCTCATACAATTCACCAACCTCGCATAAATGGTTGTAAATAGAAAAAAACGCACAATGACAAGAACTGCCTCGTCATTGAGCGTTTATAAGCTGAACTATTTACTTTAGGTGGCTCTAAGTATACACCATGCGCGCCCAAAATAAAAGTCGGTTTTTCGAGCAAACGATTAAGCTTTTGCTAACATTGACGCAAGACGCGTAAATCCGGCGGCGCGGGGGCGGCATATGCGCGCGCATACAAAAAAACACATTTTGCCGGGGCAAAAATAATGACAACAGGAATTTTTGGCGTACTATAAGTAAATTTAATGGGATTTGCTACAGTTTTCGACAAACCGGATGATATATAATATTCTCTGCTCGTGCAAGGAGGACGGGCGGCGCGCTTATAATTTTATGCCCTTGGCAGGGTCACATACGCTTAAAAATATTAAGCCCGATAAGGAGCCGGATGGGTAAGCGATGAAGGTATGCCTGGAAAGCTACTTACTTATCAATATCATGATGAACGCGCTTATACTTGACCTATCATCGCGCGCGCTGGGGCGGCGGCGGCCGGGCAGGGTGCTGCTTGCCGCGGCGCTGGGCGGCGCGTGGGCGGTCATGATATACGTTCCGGGCTGCGGGTGGATGGGCAGTCTGGCGGCAAGGCTGATTATGCCGGCCATAATGGCGCTGATCGCGTGCGGCGGGGGAGGCGCGCGCGACTTTGCGGCGTATCTGGCCGCGGCCATGTGCATGACGATGCTGATGGGCGGCGGCGCGCTCATGATAAGCGTGATGAGCGGCGGCTGGGGCTGGTCGCAGTTGGGCTGGTGCCTGGTGGTGTGCGGCGCGTTGGGGCTGTGGCTCACGCATACGCGCGTCAAGCGCGCATGGGGCTGGGAGCTTAAAATCGGCATGGCATTCGATGGCCGCGAATGCAGCCTGACCGCGCTGGTCGATACCGGCAATCACCTGCGCGAACCGATAAGCGGCGCGTGCGTGCTGATTGCGTCCGAGCGCGCCGTGAAGGGCGTTTTGCCGCGCGGCTTTAGCGCGCGGGGCGGCGATATGCCCGCGGGCAGGTGGCGCATGGTGCGGTATCAGACGCTGGATGGTCAGGGCGTGCTCAAATGCTTCCGCCCCGATCGGATATGCGTGCGCGCGGGCGATATGCGCACCGAGCGCGGCGACGTGTGGGTGGCCGTGTATCCGGGCGCACTTCCGGGCGGGGCGATGGCACTTGCACCGCTGGAAATGAGTTGTGCGCCGGGCGGAAATGTCGGAAAGGGGGAGTGCGGCGATGCCGGATACCTGCTTAAAAACTGATTCGGGCCGCCGAACGCGTCCGTCGATAAAGCGCGCGATATACAAGGCGATATATGGACTTATGTCAAGGCTGGGAGTGCGCGGATGCGCCGTCCACTACATTGGGGGAAGTGTGTCTTTGCCCGCTCCATTTACGCCCGGGGAGGAGAAGGAGCAGTTGGAAAAGCTTAAGTTAGGTGATACGCAGGTAAGGCAGACGCTGATAGAGCATAATCTCCGCCTTGTCGTATACATTGCGCGAAAGTTTGAAAACACGGGCGTAGGCATAGAAGATCTGGTCTCGATAGGCACGATCGGCCTTATCAAGGCGGTCAACACGTTTGACCCGTCCAAGAATATAAAGCTGGCCACATACGGATCGCGCTGTATCGAGAACGAAATCCTGATGTACCTGCGCCGCAACAGCCGCCTTAAATCGGAGGTGTCGTTCGACGAGCCGCTCAATACCGACTGGGACGGCAACGAACTGCTGCTGAGCGACGTGCTGGGCACCGAACCTGACCTGGTGAGCCGGGGTATAGAAAACCATACGGAGCGCGAGATGTTGAGTGAGGCGCTGGAGTCGCTGCCGCCGCGCGAGAGGCACATAATGGCGCTGCGCTACGGCCTGTGCGGCCGCCCGGAGATGACGCAAAGAGAAGTTGCTGAGCTGATGGGCATATCGCAGTCGTACATATCGCGCCTGGAGAAGCGGATTATATTGCGGCTGCGCGGGGAGATGGCTAAGATGGAGTAGCGCGCGGCGGGTGGTGCTGCAAGGCAGGGACAGTCAGGTAACACGGGAAATCTATGCCGGTGTTAATACACAATATAAGTAGGGCGAGAGTAACGCCCGACTGATGCACAGAGCGTCATGGCCGCATTTCAGTGAAAAAATGCGACCGTGACGCTCTGTGTGCTTTTTTGGAGAGGTATGCTTTATGGCGGGTATGGAAGCAATGGGTTATACGATTTAACTTCAGTGGACAGATCCCATTGTCCATAATGCAGCGGTCAGTGCAAGTACTTTTTCAGCGTGGCGCGCACGGCGCCGGGACCGGCGATTTCCTCCTTAAAGAATGCTTCAATCTTCTGGGCCACGCCTGCCTCGTACAGGTCACTGCCGAAAATCTCTTTGTTGGAGAGCACGCCGTGCAGCTGGTCGGTAAGTGTGTCGGGCTCGCCCAGCTTGACCCGGCTGACAGCATCGTGCAGTTCCTGCGCCAACGGGTCGGGTGCCAGCGCGAAAGGCTTGCCTTCGTCATCGATGGCGTAGAAATAGCGCAGCCAGCCGGCCAGCGCGAGCGGGATGGCCTCAAGATTAGATGCTGTGCCGTACTCCTGTACATAGGAACGAATCGTTTCGCCGAAGCGGACGCTCACCCCCTGGGAGGAGTCAGTGCAGATGCGGGCGGTGGTATCGCCCAGGTATTTGTTGGACATGCGCTCGTTAATGACCTCATCCAGGAACGCCTTGGGTGAGAAGATTTTGGGATCGACCACACGGGGCAATCCCTCGACATAGCCGACATTGTGAGCCAGTACTTTCAGTTCCGGGTCGTCCATCAGGTCGGCAAAGTACTCGTATCCCAGCAGCATACCGTATGGGGCCAGCGCCGTGTGAATGGGGTTCAGGCAGGCCGTGACCTTCATCCGCTCGGACTTATTGACGGTATCGCGATCGGTCATGTAGACGCCGGCTTTCTCCAGCGGCGGGCGGCCGTTGGGGAAGCTGTCCTCAACAACCAGATACTGCGGCCTCTCGGCGTTTACAAAGGGGGCAATGTAGGTGCTTTTTGAGGTGACGATAATGTCCTGCCCTTCGACGCCATCCTTGGTTAAAACCTCTCCCACAAAGTCTGCCGGACGCGGGGTGATTTTGTCAATCATCGACCATGGGAAAGAGACTTTCGCTTCATCCTGCAGCCAGTTCAGGAATTCCTCGTCTACAAATCCACGCTTCTTCCACTCCTGCGCCATCGTCAGTACCGAGGTGCGCAGCAGGGATCCGTTGTGAGAGCAGTTGTCCATCGAGGACAGAGTAATCG
>USEE01000142.1 GCA_900553645.1 uncultured Eubacteriales bacterium | reverse complement strand
CTGAACAGGCTCAACCTGTACCGGCTGGGGCGCAGGTTCGACTGCCACCGGCGCGACGCGCTCTGCCTGAACCGGCGCACCTGCCGCCGCGTCCTGAACCGCGCCGGGCACGTCCATGCCGGGCAGCTCCACCTGCGGGCGGCGCTCGTCCTCATCCATGCCCAGCGGCAGTATCGGCTGGCCGGGGCTTTGGTACACGCGGCCGTACACAGGCGCAGTCTCGCGCGCACTGCGTGCAAACGTGGGCGGCGCGCTGAACATCGGCTCGTCATATTTGTCCGCATCGGACGCGGGCGGCGCAATTACGCTCTCGGGCACATAGCCCTCCGCGTCCAGCGCGGTGTCGGGCGCATAATCGTCCGCAAAGTCATCCTCATACGCAAACGCTGAATCGGTAGCGACCGGCGCGGGTGCGGACTCGGGGCGCATGTACTGCCTGTCCGACGCGGGGCGCGCGTCCTGCGGCGGGCGCACCAGCGGACGCTTGAATGCGGAATCGTCGCGCGCCGCGGCGGGCGGCTGCTTAACGGGTTCGGCCTCGTATACGCGCACCCTTTCGTGCGCCGTGCGCTCGGGGGCGCGCGCCGATCCGGGCGCGGGCTGTGCGCCCTCAACATCCTCCAGAACGCGGCGATAGCCCGCATAGTGGGGCTTGGCCGTCTCCTTGGCGAAGGGGCGCGATACGTAACCGCGCGCGCGCCTGAGCGCGGTAAGCCATATGTGATACGGCTGCCAGCGCATCAGGTATATCGTGTAGTCGATAATAAGTCCCGCCGCCAGCAGTATCAGCACTATCTTTATCCAGTTGTCCGAAAACCACGGCATGAATTCGTTCTGGCCGCCGCTGGCCAGCATCGACCAGAACCAGTTATATATGATCTGCATCCAGCTGAGCAATGCCGAAAACAGCCATTCGGTAAAGCCGTTAAGTCCCATACAGCATCTCCTCTCATGGGCGCATGTCCATCTATTTTAAGGCGTTCATAAGGGCATGTTTGTTCCCATAATCCGCCAAACAGCGGGCGCAGCATTCCAGCCGCGCCCGCCGCTTAAAATCTTAAAAAAAACTACTGAGCCGCCGCCTCGATAGTCACGCTCACGGTAGCCGGTTCGACCGACGCGGTTATGTCGCCGCCGCCGTCGACCGAGCATTGCACGGGCAGTTCGTACTGGCCGGCGCCCAGGCCGCTTATGTCGGCATAGAGCGTGATGTTGTCGCTCTCCAGCGCTGTGACCTGCGAATGCGGGCCGGTGACTGTTACCTTGAACTCGGTTTTACCGCTGAGCCGCGCCGTCAGTCCCGATTCGGCCTCGCCCTTGAGCGCAGCCGATATGCCGTCGAACGTGCGCACGCGCTCTTTCTCGCTTATGTGGATCGTGACCAGCACCTCTTCGGTGGACAGGTCGCGCATGTCGCTCTGGCGGTTGACGCGCGTGGTCTTGGTGGTGGTCGCGTGCATGTTGTTCACGTTGATCGAGTATATCTGCACGGTGCTGAGCGTGTCAAGGAAGCGCTGCGAACCGGCCACGAAGATTTCAGCGGGCTGTACCTCGACCGAGTCTATCTGATAGCCGTTGGGCACGCTGCCCGTGATTATCTTGGCCTGATCTGTCTCGACCGGCACGCTCTTTAGCGGATACGCGTCCACGCTGGTTATAACCGAATTGCTGGACAGCGTAAGCGTGGGATAGCTTATCTCGTTCTGGCTTTCATCCAGCAGCGTAAACGACACCGCGCGCGTTATCGTGCCGGTTGTGTCAACGTCGGTCAGATCCATCACCGCGCGGGCGTTTGTGACCTGTTCCACCTGCGAGGCGGGGCCGCTCACCGTGATTATCGCGGGGTTGCTGGTGGGCGTGGAATACCAGTGATCGTCGGAATCGCCTTTCAACTGAACCTCGACCTGAACGTCGCGCTTTTCCAGCGTGTCAACGTCCAGCGTCACCGATTCGGGATATATGCCGGTCACTTCGCCGTATACCGTGCTGGCGGTCAGCGGCACGGTCTGCTCGCCGGTTTCGCGCACGCGCGACAGGTCAAGCTCCACGCGCACGTTGTTGCTGGTGATCTTGTAATAGTCGCTCTGAGTCACCTCGACCGACACGCGCACCTGCGGCAGTATGTCGGACAGCGACTGGGTAAGCGCCAGCGAGCGCCCGTCGAACGTGGACTGATTGGTGGTGGATACGTACAGGTTGGTCAGCGTGCGTTCGCGCGTGATCGTCGCGTCGTTGGTGAGCACATAGCTCCACAGACCCACCGCAATCAAAAGTGAAAATACCTTTAGCCAGAAATTGTCCAGTATCCAGCGCTTCAGGAAGCCCAGCAGCTTTTTAAGCACATCAAGTATCGCCTTCATCAGCCGCGCCTCCATTTCAGCAATTGCTTCAGCATACCCGGCTGCGGCTGGCCGTAAATCTTATGCAGCACCTCGGCCAGCGACTTTGCGTCCAGATACCGGCTGAGTTTGCCGCCGCGCGCCATTGAGATAACGCCGGTCTCTTCGGATACCACCAGTGCGATTGCGTCGGTGGTTTCGGTAACGCCTATCGCGGCGCGGTGGCGCGTGCCCAGGTCGCGGCTGATCGACTGGTCGTCGGTCAGGGGCAGTATGCACGCCGCGGCATACACGCTCTCGCCGCGAATCACGACCGCGCCGTCGTGCAGCGGGGTGTTCGGCTCGAATATGTTTTCAAGCAGCGGCGCGGATATGCGCGCGTCCACCAATGTGCCGCTTTCGATTACGTCCTTTAGTCCGGTCTGCCCCTCGATTACTATCAGCGCGCCCACGCGCCGCCGCGCCAGCCGCGTCATCGCGTCCACGAACGCGTTCACTATGCGTTCGATTTCGATGTCGTTTGTCTTTGAACGGGATTTGCCCATTATGCGGCCGCGCCCGATCTGCTCCAGCGCGCGCCTGAGTTCGGGCTGAAATATTACCACTAATAATACCGCGCCCGTATTTATAAGCTGCACCAGCACCCAGTTGAGCGCCCTCAGCTTTGCCGCCGCCGACACCCATGTGACCAGCATTATTATGACCAGTCCCTTGAATACCGACGAACCGCGCGTCTGCCGGGTGAACCTGAGTATCTGATATATTAAAAATGCAACAATGAGTATATCAAGTACATCCCGCCAGTCGGGGCGGTAAAATACATTCCAGTACAGCTCGGTCAGCTGCGCCCATAACCACTCCAATCGCTCACCCTCTTGCCGCCTTTATGCGTGCCCACGCGCGCCGCGCGCCGACCCTGACAATATTATAATATACTTTTGCCGCTCGCGAAACCCTTATTTGAAAGAAATCCGCGACATATTATTGGCAATTTATCCATGAAATGAAAAATGCGCGAAAGCTCATGCGGCAATGCGGACATATTGCCGCCCGGCGCGGCGCGTGGTATAATTCATTTATAACAATCGCCGAAACAGTCACATAATCTGCAATAGAGAAGCAACCATCGAAAGCGAGGCGCATACGCATGAAACGCACGGACAGGCCGCGCGCACGGCGCAGAACGGGCATGACTTTGAGCGAGACGCACCGGCCGGGCGCGCACGCGCTGCGCCTGGGGGAATCGAACGACGAGCCGGTCTACATGTACAATCTGCGTGCGCGCACTCGCGACCCGGCCGAGGTACGCGCCGCGTCGCGCGACGAGATGCCGGAGCTGCCCGAGTACATGGTCAGCCGCATTCGCCATGCGCGCGACGATGGCGCGGCGGACGAGCCGGCCAACGCGCACGGCAAAGGCGCTCGCACGCAGGGCGGCAGTGCCCAAAGCCGTATACCCGTCCCCGCCGACAGGTTCGCGCCGCTGCCCGAAGCGGAACAGCCGTCCGTAAATGGCAAGGCTGTGCGTTCAGGCAGTAAGCCCGCTCAGAGCCGCCTTAGTACGGGCAAGCCCGCCCCGCTCCCTGCCGATAAGGAACCGCCCCGCGCGAAGTCTGCCTCAAAAGCCTCCACCGCCAAGCCGTCCCGCCCCAGGCCCGCCGCAAAGGGACGCAAAGCCGCGGCTTCAGGCGACGACCTGCCCGATCTGCCTGACAATGTACTTAGCGACATGCGCACTGCGCGCGCCGACGTCACGTCCGCCGACGACAGCGCGCAATTGCTGGTGCCTGGCGGCGCGTATGCCTCGCCCCTGCCAATAGTCGAAAGCGAGCGCACATTCGGCATGAATGGCGGCGATATTGCTAAGGCATTGAGCGGCGCGCGTCCGCGTGGAATCAGCGCACAGTTGGCGCGGGACTTGCATCTGGCGCTGGCTTCTCCGATGGACGTTGACTGGGGGGAGCTGGCGTATGGCTACTGCGAGGTGCAGGCGATACGGGCGCTGGCGCGGCTAATACTGGGGCCGGAGCGCGCGCTGGCGAGCTGCATGGCCGAAATGCAGGCGCGGCGGGCGATTGCGCAGGCGTGCGCGCTTGAGGACGTTATGCAGGCGGCAAATGACGTACTGAGGAGCGCTGCTTTTACCAATCATGACGGTATGCAGGGCGCGGAGATTTACGTATGGGAACATATGATGGGCGAAACGGGCGTTTTGCGCGATGCGCTGTATGCGGTTGCGGCGCGCGACCGCGCGGAGTATATGAATGTGCGCAATGTGTGCAACCGGCTGCTTGTGCCGGGCATGGCGCGCAGTCTGAATCTGAATGCGTTTCGGTATATGCTGTGCGACATGTATGCGGACGCTTATCGTGCGCAGGGCGGGACGGCGGGAGTGCCGGATGCGGACTGTGTTATGGAGTGGTTTGAGCGGGCATTGCCTGCGCTCAGGACGCTGGCGGGCTGGCGTGCGGTCATGCGCGGGGCGGTTCGGAAGGATTTGGGTGAGGCGGTGGGCGGGGCGGAGCTTTAATCTGGCTCTAGAGTGTGTCTCAAAAAGGAAAATCCGCAAGTTCGAGTGGATTTTGCGTCAGTTCAAGGAAGAAACCCGAAGGCT
>USEE01000141.1 GCA_900553645.1 uncultured Eubacteriales bacterium | reverse complement strand
ACCCGTGACCGAGTCCAGCCCGTTAAACGCGCGTTCGCCCACGCCAGGCTCTATCGTAAACGCGCGCAGGTCGCATTCGTAATTGCCCACGCCCGTTATTACGTCCAGCTTTATGTCGGGTTCGCCCTGACTGTCCTCGGCGTTTATGTTTACGCGATTGCCCATCAGCCGCCTGCGCGAGGTTTGTACTGCCAGCGGGCACATGTCCACGCCCACAAAGCTGCGCCCGTTAAGCGCCGCCGCCTCCAGCGTGGTGCCCGAGCCACAGGTCAAATCGCATACCATGTCGCCCGGCTTTGTCGCGCATAGCACTATGCGCTCCAGCAGTTTAAGCGGCTTTTGCGTGTCGTATCCGGTGCGCTGCGGGTCCTTCTGCTGCAGGTGGCTCACATCGTCCCATACGTCGCCCGGGAACACCGGGTCGTCGTCGTAATACTTGTATACCTTGCCGCCCGACTTTATCGTGCGGTATACGCGCCCGTCCTTGTCAATCTGCCGCTTCATGTGATTGCGGCGCGCGTCTGTGCGCGATATGGGCACGTTCTCCATATAAAACTTATATGACGAACTCTTGCGATAGAACAGTATCACATCGTGCTTGCGCGAAAAATACTTGCGCGCGCGTCCGCCGGTCTGATACGTCCAGATTATTTCGTTGAGGAAGTTATTCTCGCCGAATATTTCGTCCATCAGCAGCCGCAGATGCGCCTGCATACGGAAGTCCACATGCAAAAAGATAACGCCCGTGTCGCTCAGCAGCTCGCGCGCCTTGTCGGAATAGGCGTGTACGTCCAAAGAGCCTGCGCCGTTTTTCCACTCGCGTTCGCCCACGCGCACGCGCATGTCGAACAGATCGCCGGTAAAGAACGGGGGATCCATGTACACGCATTGCACGCGGCCGCCGTATTTCTGTATCAGCTTGTCCGCCAGCGCCAGACTGTCGCCCAGAAACAGCTCGCCCATCACGCCGCCTCCGCCCATCAGCGCTTCGCGGGAAACATGTACGCGCATATCAAGAAACCTCCACTTCAGCGCAGCACGGGGCAGCGCAGTATCATGAGTATTCCGGCAATCGCCAGCGCCCATTCCGGCCCGTCCAGACTGAATCCGGGCAGGTACAGGCTCATCAGGTATATGACGCCCGTGTCAAGCGCCAGCGAAAACAGCCCCATCGTCAGGCAGCCTATCGGTATCGTAAGCAGTTTCAAAAGCGGCCTTACAATATAAAAGAACCCGCCCAGTATCAGCCCCAGCATAAGCGACATGTAAACCGGCTCGACATGCACGCCCGGCAGTATGTACGCGCACAGCGGCACGCCGATCACGCACGCAATGAACGCTAAACCGCGTTTGCTCAGCCCTGCTTGACGGCTCATATAACACCTCCGCGGAGAAAGTCTTAGCAATCCTTAAAGGCAGTATAAGCAGCTTTTCCGTCTGCGAAACATATTCCACGGCAAAGCCAGACCGACAGCCTTAAAGCAATCGCTCTAAGCATTCATCTCCACATCGATTATACCATCATTTATCGAAATGCGCCATATGTTCCACGGCTGCATATCTGGCGGGGGACAGTCAAAGCACATGCGCTGCTTTGTCGTGGGATGGTCAAGCGCAAGGCTCGCCGCCCACAGCGCGATCTGCTGTCCGGGCCTTCCGTCGCCGTATCGGTTGTCGCCCCACAGCGGATAGCCTGCGTGCGCCATCTGCACGCGAATCTGATGCGAGCGCCCGGTGTGCAGCTCTACCTTAACCAGCGTAAGCCCGTCCGCGTGCGCAATCGGCGCTGCGGTCAGGCTGGCGCGCTTTGCGCCCTTTGTGTCAGGGCTTACCACGCGCACCATGCCGCGTTCGTCCTTGAGCAGGTAGTCCTCCGGATTGATAGTTTCGTTCAGCTCGCCCTTAACCACGCATAAGTAGGTCTTTTCGACCGTATGCGAGGCGAACTGCTTCGTCATGCGCTCGGCGCACTTTGACGTGCGGCACAGCGCCATCACGCCGCCGACCGGCCTGTCCAGCCGGTGGCACAGCGCTAAAAACACATCGCCCGGCTTGTTGTACTTTTCCTTTATATAGCCTTTGAGCGCACTTTGCATGTCCAGATCGCCCGACGCGTCGGCCTGCACCGGCATGTTCTGCGGCTTTAAGGAGATAAGCAGGTGGTTATCCTCGTAAAGTATGCCTATGCGGTACCTGCCCGCCTGATACTCAGTCATTGGCTTGCCAGCGTCCGCTCGCGCCGCAGGGGAGCACGCCGCCCGCCGTGACCGGCAGTACAACCTCCTGCGCGTCCACAGTGCCGCCGAAGCGCTTGCTGACCGTCATGCGCAGCATGTTGCTCAGCACCGCAGGCTGCAAGCCTGTGGTGTACGAGTTGATAAGGAAGAACAGCGGCTTGTCGCTTAATACGCCCGCGCATTCCTCGACCAGACCGTACAGCTCGTTTTCCAGCTTCCAGACCTCGCCGCCCGGGCCGCGCCCGTATGACGGCGGGTCCATCAGCAGTCCGTCGTAAGTCTTGCCGCGCCGCTTTTCGCGCTGCACGAACTTGAGCGCGTCGTCGATTATCCAGCGCACGCGGCTTTCGTCCACGCCGCTGAGCTCGCGGTTCTCGCGCGCCCACAGCACCATGCCCTTGGCCGCGTCCACATGGCAGACCTCCGCGCCCACCTTGGCGCACGCGACAGTCGCGCCGCCGGTGTATCCGAACAGGTTTAGCACCCGCGCGCCGCCGCGCTGCTTAATAAGACCGCTCATCCAGTCCCAGTTGACCGCCTGCTCGGGGAAAAGCCCGGTGTGTTTGAAGTTGGTCGGGCGCACGTAAAAGCGCAGGTCGCGGTAGCTTATCTGCCACCTTTCGGGCAGCCGGCGCAGAAACTCCCATTCGCCGCCGCCCTTGGTCGAGCGGTGATAGTGCGCGTCAGCGCGCCGCCACATGTCGGGCTGCTGCTTGGGCCAGATCGCCTGTGGGTCGGGGCGGCGCAGTATTATCTCGCCCCAGCGCTCCAGCTTTTCACCGTCGCCGGTGTCCAGCACTTCGTAATCCTTCCAGCCGTCGGCTATAAACATAATTCCTCCGTAAATTCAAAAAAGCGTGTCCCGGACGCGTCGTGCCGCGCCAAAGGGGCATGGGCGGGCAGGGGAGTTAAACCCCTGTCCCGCAATGCAGTTAAATTTATTAATTGACCTTCCAGCAGGCAAAGCGCGCATCCTCGCCGTTGATGTTCCAATCGGCAAAGTACGCATTCTCGGGTGCGGTCTCGGAATATTCTATGGCCAGCACGCTGTCCATGATGTCATTACGCTGCGGCTCGATCATGCTCATCAGGCGCTTTGTACCGGAAAGGCTTATGCCGATGCGGTCAACTACCTCAAAGCCCGCGTCCTTGCGCATGGTCTGGAGCTTGCTGACGACCTCGCGTGCAAAGCCTTCGCTTATCAGTTCGTCGGTCATGTGGGTATCCAGTACGACGGTCATGCCGTTCTGGCTCTCCGCATCGAATCCTTCCTTCTGCATCGGCTCGATCAGCGTGTCGTCCTTGGTCAGCTCGACCGGCTGGCCATTGACTTCGAAGCACAGGTTCTTGCCCTCGTCAAAGCCTTCAACCACATCCGCGCCGTCCACGGTTTCGAGATACTTGCGGATGCCGCCCAGCAGCTTTCCGTACTTGGGGCCGACGGTGCGCAGCTGCGGCTTGATGCGGTAGCCGGTGAAGGCGCGCGCATCGGTCACGTACTCGACCTGCTTTACGTCCAGCTCGTCTGCGATCAGCGCCGCAAAGTCGGCGGGCAGCTCAGCGCCGCGGATGTAGAGCTTCTGGCAGGGCTGGCGGGTCTTTATGTTGGCGCTGGAGCGGCAGGTGCGGCCCAGCTGTACCGCCAGTATTACGCGCTCCATGTTGTCCTCAAGCTCGGAAGAGATGAGGTTCTCGTCCGCAACCGGGAAGTCGCACAGGTGTACGCTGTCGGGCGCGGTGGGATCGTTGTTGACAACGAGGTTCTGATACATCGACTCGGCCATGAACGGCACGAACGGCGCGCACAGCTTGGTCAGTGTGACGAGCACGTTGTACAGCGTGTCGAACGCGGCCAGCTTGTCGCCCTCCATGCCCTTGCCCCAGAAGCGCTCGCGGCAGCGGCGCACGTACCAGTTGGACAGTTCATCTACAAAGTCGCCCAGCGCGCGCGCGGCTTCGGCGATGTGGTAGTTCTCAAGGTTGGAGTCCACGGTCTTTATAAGCGTCTGGAGCTTGGACAGTATCCACTTGTCCATCAGCGTGAGCGTGGAAGGATCGGCCTTGGTCTTGAGCGGGTCAAACGTATCTATGGATGCGTACAGCGCAAAGAACGCATACGTGTTCCACAGCGTGCCCATGAACTTGCGCTGGCTTTCGGCAACAGCTTCAGGGTAGAAGCGGCTGGGCAGCCACGGTGCGCCTGCGGTGTAGAAGTACCAGCGCACGGCGTCCGCGCCGAACTGATCCATTACGCCGAACGGATCGACGACGTTGCCGGTGTGCTTGCTCATCTTCTTGCCGTACTTGTCCAGTACGTGACCCAGTACCAGGCAGTTCTTGAACGGCGCCTTGTCGAACATCAGCGTGGATATGGCCAGCAGCGTGTAGAACCAGCCGCGCGTCTGGTCGACGGCTTCGCTGATGAAGTCGGCGGGGAAGTTCTCCTCAAACTTGTCGTGGTTCTCAAAGGGATAGTGCCACTGCGCAAACGGCATGGAGCCCGAGTCGAACCAGCAGTCGATTACCTCGGGAACGCGGTGCATCTCGCCGCCGCACTCGGGGCAGGTGAGCGTCACCTTGTCTATGTAGGGGCGGTGCAGCTCTATGTCGTCGGGCACGTCCTTGCCCAGCTTCTTCAGCTCCTCGATAGAGCCGATTACATGCTTGTGGCCGCATTCGCAGGTCCAGATCGGCAGCGGAGTGCCCCAGTAGCGCTCGCGGCTCAGACCCCAATCGATAACGTTTTCAAGGAAGT
>USEE01000140.1 GCA_900553645.1 uncultured Eubacteriales bacterium | reverse complement strand
AACGTTTAACAGTGCAAAATACAAAATTCGCGCGATAATCGGCCAGTTCCGGATTTCATGCCGGTTTTATTGTGCGCACGCCCCACATCTCTTAACACAGTGCGTGTATAATAGTAATTACTTATTTCTGCGGCGCGCCGCGTCTTGGGAGGATGTTTATGGAAATGCTAAAGGAGCGCATACGTCGCGAGGGCCGCGTGCTTAACAGCGATGTGCTCAAGGTAGACAGCTTTTTGAATCATCAGGTCGATCCTGCGCTGATGCGCGCAATCGGCGAGGAGTTTGCGCGCATATTCGCGGACGCTAACGTAACGCGCGTGGCCACGATCGAATCGTCCGGCATAGCCCCGGCGCTGTACACGGCTGAATACATGAACGTACCGCTGCTGATAATGAAAAAGCGCGGCTCCCGCATACTGGACGAGGATCTGGTTCAGTGCGAGGTCAAATCGTTCACCAAGGGCAACACGTACCAGCTTACAGCGTCGCGCCACTATATAAGCCCCGACGATCGCGTGCTGGTGATCGACGACTTCCTTGCGATGGGCGAAGCGGGCATGGGCGCGTGTAAGCTTATCGAGAGCGTGGGCGCAAAGGTCGCGGGCATAGGCGCGGTCATCGAAAAGGCGTTCCAGCCCGGCCATGATAAGCTGATTCAGGCTGGCTACAACCTGCATTCCCTCGCGCGCGTAAGCCGCATGGCTCCCGGCGAAATCGAGTTTGTGGACTAAACAAATATATTTAGCTGCTGTCGGCACAAATTGTCGGCGGCAGTTTTTTTATGCTTTAAGCCGCTCAAATAAGTTTCTGCGCCGTATTCTGCCTTTGCCTTCTCCCCTGCCTTACCGATCATAGTCTGCATTCGAGCACATAAAAACATCGCGCCGCCTGACTCAGCAATCAGCGGCGCGATGCGCATTCATGTACCTGTTATTCTACCGGGGCGCCGGTGACCATCTCGGCATACTCCCACGGCGCGAGCAGCGTATAGGTTATACCTGTGGACGTGTTGGCGGCGTGCAGCCTGAACGTACTGCGCGAGGAAAAGTCCTGCTCCAGCACGCACACGCTGTCGCCCAGCCAGCCATACGGATTGGCCATATTGCCGCCGTTTATCGCCTCCAGCATGGGTATGTCGGCATAGGAGCCGTCGCTCAGGTACAGGCGGTAGCGCTTGGAATTTGCGTCGTACAGCGGGCACGCGCCGCTGCGGCCTATCGTCATGGAGCTGAACACCTGCTCGGGGTAATTTACGACCGCGCCGGTATCCAGCATGTACGCGCAGCTCGCGTCGCCCGACACGCTGTCAAACAGTACGCAGCTTTCGCCCGTGCCCGCATACTTCCATTCGTCGCTTGAGAGCAGCTCGTTAAGCGCCTCGGGCGTGCTGCCGGGGTTGAGCCACTCCATGTCGTTATTGACAGGCAGTATTACGTCGCCGTCGATCAGGAGCGTCACGCCGCTTGAAAGAGTCACGTTAACGCCGTCAGCATTCACATACGCATAGGACAGCGAGTCGCGCGCCCAGATAAGGCGTGTGGGCGACGCGCCCGCTGGTGCAACCTGCGCGGTCGAGTTGGCGCTTATCAGGTACACCACCCCGTCGGACGCGGAAAGCAGCGCCCTTTCACCGTCGGGCGATATGGCCGCGTTTATGCCGCCCTCGCCCTCGGGCAGGAAATCGCTCAGGTCGCGCGCCCACTTCAGCTCCATTATGCCGCTTTCGGGCTTTATATCCCACACCGCCAAGTCGGGCGCGGCCAGCATCATCAGCGTCGAATCGCCCGCGAACTGTATCTGCCAGCCCTCCTGAATGGGCGCTTCGTCCTTCAGCTTCAGGTACAGCCTGCGCGCGTTTTCGTCGATCGCATACGCGGGCTGGGTCGCATCGGGCGCGTTCGTCGCGTCGGGCTGGTTGGTCGAATCGGTCTGGGCGTTATCGTCGTCCTCCATCGCCAGTCGGCCCTGATCGGCGGCCATTATGTCGCCGCCCTCCTTAACGCCGCTTATCGATCCGATTATGCCATCGCCCAGCGCCGACGTACAGGCCAGCATCATGCACGCGCTCAGCGCCAGCGCCATTATCTTTTGGTACTTCACAGCGTTACCTCCATCCTTACGCACTTGCCAATGAACGCTATATCGTGATTGCCCACAGTCTGGGACTTGAATTCGCGGTCGAAGCTCTGCAGCATCACGCGATTGCCCTCCAGCCGCTTAATCTTGCGCGCCATGCGCACGCCCTTTTGCTCGATTATCATTATGGAATCGTCCACCGGCGTGGGCTGAGGTATGGTAAGCAACAGATCACCCGCCTGCATACGGAAGCCGCGCATGGAATCGTCCGGGCAGCGGTAGTAGAACACCTTGTCGGGCTGACCGCCCTCTATGCGGCCGCCGATTACCGGCAGGAGCCTGTGCTCAATCACAACGCCGGTTTCGTCCATTATCGGCACGCGCTTCATCACGCCGCCCAGCGCGTCCAGCCATGCGTCGGACGGGGCCTTGTTTTCTTCGACGGGCTTGCCGGGGACAACGGGCTTTACCGGCTCGTACTTGTAGGGCTTGGGCGGGCGCGCGGGCGCGGCCATAGCCGCCGACGCCGCGTCCAGCTCCATGCCGAACGCGCTGGTGGCCTCCATATCGCCCAGACCCAGCACCTTGGATATTGTGCGCGCCTGCACGTCGGACAGTATACGCGTGCCGGCCTCCACGTCCAGTATTACGCTTTCGGCCAGGCCGCACTTTTTGCCCAGCTGCTTTGCGGTCATCTTCTTTTCCAGTCTTGCCTTCTTTATATTATCGCCCAAACGACTCATTGCATGTTTCCTCCAATGAATTTATTGGAATTATTATAATACAACGCGCGCGATATGGCAAGCGGCCAAAGTGCGGCTCGGCTGCCTGCGCACAGGCATAACGTCTACTATGCACTTCATCCTGCATTCTGCGATGTATATGAGCCAAAAACTATACATTGCTTACAAAGTTTAGCTTTGGCTAATTTTATTTTATATAAGCCATTGATTTTAAGTCTCGTTTGCGTTATACTACTATTCGCATTAACAAATGGAGGAAGGAGGCGTACAGAATGTTCAACACCTTGGCAAATGCAGTTCAGAGCAATAACGACATGCGTGTAGTGGTGGATTTTGCAAATTCGTTTACGTGCAGCATCATTAACGCAATAAATAGCTCTGTCGCAGGGGATAATTCTGCTCATTTTTCTGTATGTGTCTCCGCCGCCGAATCGCAACCATAAGATTAATTTGCGCATTCCGGCCGCTGAGCACATCGCTTAGCGGCCTTTTTGTATGCCTTTGAGACGCACTCCGGGCATATGACGAGGCCGCGGCACGACCGCCCGCCCCGCGCGGGCAATGGGGGTAATATGCATTCCAAGAGACTGAAACTCTGCCTTGAATTCATGAAAGGCACGCGCCTCAAGTACATCGGATCTATACTGACGGTAGTAATCGCCGTTGCGGTTGCGTTTATCAGCCCGCTGCTGTTGAGCGAGATCATAGACTCGGTAATCGGCACGACCAAGCCGCTCAGCCTGCCCGGGCCGATACAGGGTTGGCTGGACGCGCGCGGCGGGCGCGATTTTCTGGTCAACAACATGTGGATAGTGGCGCTGGTGCTAGTGGGCATAAACGTGCTCAACGGCCTGGTCATGTTCCTGCGCGGCAAATGGACGGCGCAGGCCAGCGAGTCCATCGCCGAAAAGATGCGCAACCGTCTGTACCGGCATTTGCAGACGCTGCCCTATGACTATCACGTAAAGGCCGCGACCGGCGACCTGATACAGCGCTGCACATCTGACGTGGAAACCGTGCGCCGATTCCTGTCCGGACAATTGGTCGAGATATTCCGCGCCGTGTTCATGCTGGTTATCGCGCTGGTTATAATGTTGAACATGAACGTCAAGATGACGCTGGTGTCGCTTATGCTGGTGCCGATACTGTTTTTGTACGGCATGGTGTTCTTTAAGCTGACTATGAAGCGCTTCCGCGAGACCGACGAGGCCGAGGGCCGCATGAGCGCCGTGCTGCAGGAAAACCTGACCGGCGTGCGCGTGGTTCGCGCGTTCGGCCGCGAAAAGTACGAGGTTGAAAAGTTCGACAAGGTGAACGACAACTTCCGCAATCTGGCGGCGCATCAGGCCAACCTGCTGGCGTACTACTGGTCGATAAGCGACCTGCTGACCATGATGCAGACCGCTATCTCGCTGATATACGGCGTAATACTGGCCGCGCGCGGCGAGATCTCGGTGGGCGATCTGCTGGTGTTTACCAGCTATGTCGGCCAGCTGCTCTGGCCGGTACGTCAGCTGGGTCGAATACTGTCCGACATGGGCAAGTCGTTCGTGGCGCTGGATCGTATCGACGAAATACTTTGCCAGAAGAGCGAGGCGAATTCCCCCGCCATGCTGCATCCGTCGCTGGCGGGCGACATCGTGTTCGATCACGTCGACTTCGGTTACGAGCGCGATAAGCCCGTTCTGCAGGACATCAGCCTTACCGTACCGCACGGCTCCACCGTGGCGATACTGGGCGCGACCGGTTCGGGCAAATCCACGCTGGTTCAGCTTATGCAGCGCCTGTACGACTGCACCGGCGGCCGAATCACGATCGGCGGCGTGGACATTCGCGACATGGACAAGAACTGGCTGCGCTCGCGCGTGGGGCTTATTTTGCAGGAGCCGTTCCTGTACTCCCGCACGATCGAGAGTAACTTAGGCATAGCCAAGCCCGACGTAACGTTTGAGGAAGTGCGCGACGCCGCGCGAACCGCGTGCGCGGACGACTTCATAACCGAATTTGAAAACGGATATGCGACACTGGTCGGCGAGCGCGGCGTAACGCTGTCGGGTGGTCAGAAGCAGCGCATAGCCATCGCGCGAATATTCCTGAAAAACCCGCCGATACTGCTGCTGGACGAGGCCACAAGCGCGCTGGACAACGCCACCGAGCGCATAATACAAAAGTCGCTCAGCCGCCTGAGCGAGAACCGCACCTCGCTGG
>USEE01000139.1 GCA_900553645.1 uncultured Eubacteriales bacterium | reverse complement strand
TCGCGCGGGTTCGCAATCGCGCGCGGCGCGGCCTCGACTATCGACGAAAGCACCGCCTCGCACAGCCGGTCGGTCAGCGAAACGTCGGGCACATTGGTAAAGTAGCGCTCGAACACATGGCTCATCATGTCCGCCACGCCGCACGCCGTCTGATACGCGCCCAGCGTCTCGGTCAGCTCCGGGTTCATGAGCGCAAAGCGCGGGCGGTTGAAGTCGGACGAGGTGGAGCGCTTGAGCATACCGTCCTCATTGGTGATTACGCAGCTGTTGGAACCTTCCGAACCCGCCGCCGCCATCGTCAGCACCACGCCGAACGGCATCGCACCCGGCACCTTGGCCTTGCCCGCGAACATGTCCCAGAAGTCGCCGTCGTATTTTAGCCCGGTCGCAATGGCCTTGCAGGAGTCAATCGCGCTGCCGCCGCCCACGGCCAGCAGGCAGTCTATGCCCTTCTCGCGGCACAGCTCAATGCCCTTGTACACCAGCGCCGCGCGCGGGTTGGGCTGCGCGCCGCCCAGCACTTCGTACTTTACGCCCGCCTCGTCCAGCGACCGCTTTACACGGTCGATAAGCCCGGAGCGCACCGCCGAGCCGCCGCCGTAATGTATGAGTGCATACGTGCCGCCCAGCTTTTTAAGCTCATCGCCCGCCTTGTTCTCCGCGCCGCGGCCGAATACGTAATGCGTGGGGCTGAAAAACTCGAAATTCTTCATATGTCCATCTCCTCACCTGTTGTTAGTAGTCGTAAGGCAGGAGGCGTTCGTTTGACCCCTGCCTGAAAATAATCAGAACTCCAGCTCAGGCAGATAGCCCGGACGTATGCCCATGCGGCAGGTCACGAGCGGATCGACTATCTGAGCAATCTCCAGATCGCCCGCCAGACTCATCAGCATTATAAGCTGGTCATTGGTCAGCGTATGTATGCGGCGCTTGAGGAACTTGAGCAGGTTCACGCGCGCCAGATACGCGGCCGCATCCAGATTTTCGGCCGAGCAGTTGACGCGGTAGCAACCCTGCGCGTCGCGCACGACCGGCCAGTCCTCGCACACGCCGTGTATCACATGGCATTTGAGATCGACTTCGGCGGCGCACTCAAGGCCGCATATGCCTACCTCGCCGTCGCCCATCAGCGCGTGCACGTCGCCCAGCGCCAGCATCGCGCCCGCCTGACGCACCGGCAGATACACGGTCGAACCCGCGGTTATATGGCGGTCGTCCATGTTGCCGCCGTGCTTATGGGGCGTTTCGGTATCGATCTCGCCGTCGGCGGGGGCAGTCGCCGCTCCGATTACGCCAATCATCGGAACCGCGTCTATCGTGCGGCCGAAGAAATCGATCTTGCCGTCCTTTACATCAAACCGCTTGGTCACGCAGTCCTCGACAAACTCGCCCAGCGAGCCCACGCCCGGGCGCACGTTCATCATGCCGAACTCGATCGGGCGTATGTCCAGTATCTCGACCGCCAGCGTGTCGCCCGGCATTGCGCCCTTAACCTCGATGGGGCCGGTCGCGGGGTTGGGGCCGGGCACATGCTTGCGCAGTTCCAGCCACGGGTCGTTGTCGGCCTTTAAGACATTGCAATAGCAGTCCACGGTGTGCACGGTGACTGTCTCGCCCTCGTCTATCGTGACTATCGGGCTGAGGCTGGGAGTAAACGCATGTATGAACTTTTCATCAGATATATATCGCATGCTGACTACCTCACATAAATTGATCAGACAACTTTCTTTTTAAGCCACTTATCGCCGCGATAGCGCGCCCAGAAGAACGCGCCGCGCACGGCCCAGTCGGATATCATGGCGATCCACACGGCCTTTAGCCCCAATCCGTACCACGCCAGCACATAGCTGAGCAGCACGCGGCACAGCCACATGCTCACGACCGACACTATCATGGTATAGCGCACGTCGCCCGCCGCGCGCAGCGTATTGGGCAGCGAGAAGGACAGCGGCCATGTAAACAGCGCCCACACGCCGTGGAACAGCACTATCCACACCGCGTCGGGCACGCCCGCGCCCGACAGGCCGCACACGCGCACCAGCGGCTCGGCCCAAATTATCATGGGTATGTTTAGCAGCCATTCGCATATGTATATCGTGGTCATAAGCACGCGCGTATAGCGGCGCGCCTCGCCCTTCTGACCCGCGCCCATCGCCTGACCCACCACGGTGATTATCGCAAGGTTTATGGCCATGCCGGGCATGTTCTGCGCCACGGCCAGGTTATTGCCGATGTCGTTGGCCGCTATAGCGGTGGTGCCCAAAGAGGATATGAGCGAGGCCACGAGCAGCTTGCCGAAGGAGAACATGCTGTTTTCCAGACCGCTGGGCACGCCTATGCGCAGTATGCGCCCCACCATGTCGCCGGTGAGCCGCAGCGAATACGAGCGCAGCGCCAATGTGTTCTTGGGATTGCGCAAAAGGAAAGTGATCACCGCGCCGCCGACCACGCGCGATATGAGCGTCGCAAGTCCCGCGCCCGCCGCGCCCATGCCCATCGCATAGATGGTTATCGCGTTGCCGACGAGGTTGATTACGTTCATTACGATCGATATTATCAGCGTCACGCGCGTCTTGCCCATCGAGCGGTACAGCGCCGCGCCCGCGTTATATAGCGCGAGGAACGGATAGCTGAGCGCGGTCAGGGTAAAGTATATCTGCGCGCTGGCCATTACGTCGGCCTCAATTGTGCCATAGATCAGATCGAGTATGGGCGTCCTGAACGCGAGCGTGAGCGCCATTATTGCGCCCGACACCAGCAGGCACAGCACGTACAGCTGCCGCCCCGCGTCCTGCGCCTTGTCCTGAGAGCCCTGTCCCAGATACTGCGCCGACACGACCGCGCCGCCGGTGGCCAGCGCCGAGAACAGCTGAATCAGCACGACGTTTATGCTGTCCACCAGCGATACGCCCGACAACGCCGCCTCGCCCACGCGCGCGACCATCGCGGTATCGGCCATGCCTATGGTCAGCGAGAGCGTCTGTTCCAGTATCAGCGGCCAGATCATGCGCGCCAAATCGCGTCCCGTGAACAGCGGCTTTAGCCCTGCAGGCGGCGTATACAGCGTCTTGAGTTTTGCCAGCATTTTGCTTCCTCCCGAGTACTGATAGTAATGTGTGGGATGTGATTGATTCTTGGCTTAATTATATCACACACATCTTACAGGCGCTACTAACAAACGGTTATATAATGCCGGAAACGACGGCTAAGGCGCACACGTCATGCACTGCCCGGCTGGTTATACGCATAACGCGCGGCAAGTTTATCAGGTTTTGCAGGATAGCGATAAAGTTGCGCCGCGATGCCTGTAAAGGCATAAAAAAAACAAGCCGGAACGTTTGCCCCGGCTTTACCGCATATTCGGTTTGTAAGGCAATAAGCGCAGCCCTGCGCCTTATGCCTGAGCCACATTGACTTCCTCAGCCAGCGTATTCAGCTCGCTCATCGGGATTTCGCCCTCGATGCAATACACCGCCTGACCTATCATCGTGTAGATACGCGCCAGACTCCCCGATTGGAGCTGGACGGCAGTCTGGCCGCTCAGCACAGCCGCACTGCCTATATATGCCATTTGATCCTCCAGCCGCTCACACGCCTCGCTGCCCGGCAGCATACTGCGCAGTTTGACCGTCTGGCCGTTGGCGTCCGAGTACTCAATCACCGCCGCGCGCGTGGTCGCGCCGCCTATGCCGCGCTCGTCGCGTATGTACGCCGCGCTTATGTTCCATGCCGCGTCGTTAAGGCGCGCCACGGGCAGCGAGAAATAGTATTCCAGTTCGCTCAGGTTGGTGATCGACATTTGTCTGCCCGCGTCGATCATCTCGTACCCGCCCAGCGCGGGCAGGGTCAGCACGGGCGCGGCGGTCGCGTCCGGGTCGGGGGTCTGCGATATGTGCGTGGTCTGGCCGAACGGGTCCTGCGCCATTATCGCGCCCAGATAGAATATCAGCGCCAGCACCAGTGCAATCGCCATGCGCAGCACGCCGCCGGTCAGCTTGCGCGCGGTCATGTTGGGGCGGCGCACGGCGGCCGCGTCCTGCTCGAACGCCTGCATTACCGCGCCCACGTCGGGCAGATCGTCACCGCCGCGATTAAGCTCCAGCCTGAGCACGCGCACCAGCGTCCTGTCCAGCGGCGATATGCGCACGTTGCGCGTCGTGGGCAGGGATGAACCCATGCGCCGCTGAAGCTGCGCCATAGTGCGGGTTATAAGCTCCTTCACCTCGCCGGTGTGCATGTCCATCGCGTCGGCGATCTGGCGCGGCGACCAGCGCAGCATGTACCGAAGAAGTATCACGCGCTTGACCTGCACGGTCTGCTCGTGCATGAAGTCCCATATGGGCGTGTCCTGCTCGCTCAGCCCGTCGGGACGGCGGGTAAAGCCGTCCCAGTCCACATCCAGATGCCCGGCCTTGCGCGCGGCCTTCAGGTGCGCCATCGCACTTTCGGTAATCGCGCGGCGCATGTTCTCGCGCAAAGAGCCGTCGTCCACATGGATATATGCATCCAGCAGCGCCTCTTGCAGCACCAGCTCGGCCAGCTCGCTCGAACCGGTGGCGGCGTGCGCCATGCGGTATATGCTCTGCCACTTGTTCATGACCTTCTGGATGTAGTTTTTGTGTTCGTCAATATGGTATTTCAAGTTCCAGCCTCACAATCGCCGCCCGTGCGGCACATTAATCGCATATATTCAGGCGGCATTTATACGCCGCGTCTGCTTTGTTTTTTTAAGGCATAAGCCGCCGCCGCACGGTAAGCGCACATTTTAAGCAAAGCGGACTTCTCCTCCTGCCTTAACGTACCCAGCAAACGACTTAATTGTACCTGCTTTACATTAAATCGAGTCTGCACTAATCGCAATTTTCCTGCGCATTAACGCTTCCGGAGCGCCTTGTGTATCGGGTTGATGTGGCCGTACACCTGCCTGAACACGTCGTACACATGTGCGTAGGCCTAGGTTCAGCCGGGGCGCGGGCATTCGATGGTATATTCGATGCGCACGTCGGAAATATTGGTGCCGTCTACATTAAAC
>USEE01000138.1 GCA_900553645.1 uncultured Eubacteriales bacterium | reverse complement strand
CCCGCAAGCAGGCGGCTGTGCGCGCGCATACGGCCGCGCAGGAACAGTATCGGCGCCATGCCTATGCCGCCGCCCACGAGTATGTAATCGCCCTCGTCGTCGTCCCAGTCGAAGCCGTTGCCCATGCAGCCGGTCAGCTTTACGTCGTCGCCCACGTTCAGGCGGCTGAGCTGGCGCGTGCCCTCGCCCTTCTTCTGTATCGTCAGTATCAGATCGTCGCCCAACACGTCGCGTACGCTTATCGGGCGCGCGAGTATGCGGGATTCGTCGTTAAGGCTGACCTGCACAAACTGGCCGGGCAGCACCATGTCGCCGCATATTCCGGGCGCGTGCAGTTCCAGTTCGAATATGCCCTCCGCCACGTCGCGCAGGGCCATTACCTTGGCAATTTCTTGGCGCATATTTCTTTCCTCACAATTGAATCATACCCTGCGCGCATTCAGGCTGAATTTCACATTCTGCCTAAACACGCCCTTTAAGGCATTCTCCAAAGTAATTGCGCGTCCATACGCGCACCAATATAAGACTTTCGACCATAGTGCCGGGTTTTCCTGCCTGTGCGCACACAATTTACGCCCGCCCACGCGCATCTTAACGCGCGCGGCAGGTTGCGTGCAAGCGCCGCACAGTGTATAATGGGTTCATTACAAATTTCAGGAGGCGCACATGTCCATGCTTTTCGATGACGCTTTGGCCGCCCGCGAGCGCGACGAAACCGTTGAGAACTCGATATACGAGGATGAGGCGCTCACCGAATCCGACCTGACCCGCGTCGAGTTTTCAGGCGTGCGCTTCATACGCTGCCGGTTCGACGGCTGCGACTTTGGCCGCGCCAGCTTTTACGACTGCGCGTTTGAGCAGTGCGACATAAGCCGCTCGTCGTTTGCGGACGGCTACTTTCGGCGCTGCACGCTGAGCGGCGTTACCGGCGCAAGTACCGATATGCACGGCTGCATAATGCGCGAAAGCACACTTAGTGACTGTACGCTCAGGTATATTAACCTTACTCAGTCAAAACTCGAAGCCGTATCGTTTGCGCGCTGCAACATGGCGGACGCGTTTCTGAGCGAGCTTAAACTAAAGAAGCTCAAATTCGCCTACTGCGACCTGACGCGCGCCGACTTTTTCAGAACTCCGCTCAAGGGCATGGATTTAAGTACATGCACGATCAGCGGCATAGCGCTGTCCGACGATCGCCACGAAATCGCAGGTGCAAAGATAAGCGCGGCTCAGGCAATCGACGTTGCGCTGATGCTGGGCGTGAAAATCGTCTGACGCCGCCCGCCCTTGCATAAACTGCCTTAAACAGCATATCATTCAGCACGACCGGCGGCACTTCTGCCGCCGGTCGCCTCATATCGCTTCTATCTTATATTGCTATATTACAGGTTGATATTCGCGGTTATGTCGTCGCGCATACGAATGGCCTCGTTACGTGCAGCCGTATCGAACGCCACGCCGGGCTGCTTTTTCCATGCGCACAGCAGCGAACGCGACGCGTTGACTATCGCACCCAGGCCCTTCTCGTCGAAGCAGCCCGCGATGTCCTTGCCGGTTGCGCCCTGCGCGCCGTAGCCGGGCACTAGGAAGAAGGTGTGCTTCATGCGCGCGCGCAGTTCACGCCCCTGCTCGGGATAGGTAGCGCCCACTACCGCGCCCACCTGAGAATAGCCGTGCCTGCCGATGGTGCTCTCGCCCCACTCGCTTACCAGATCGCCCATCATCTCGTACACCGTGCGGCCGTCCTCCAGCTTCATGTCCTGAAGCTGTCCGCTGGACGGGTTGGAGGTCTTGACAAGGGCGAATATGCCGCCGCCGTTTTTCTCGCAGGCATTTACGAACGGCTTCACGCCGTCCACGCCCAAATATGCGTTCACGGTCACGAAGTCGCCCTCGAAAGCGCGCGCTTCACCGGCGGGAAGCTGAGTCTTGCCCAGATAGGAAGTCGCATACGCCTCGGCGGTCGCGCCTATGTCGTTGCGCTTTGCGTCCACCATTACGCTCATGCCGGCCTCGTGCGCGGCCTTGAGGGTTTCCTCAAACGCCTTCATGCCCGCCACGCCATACATCTCGTAATAGGCAATCTGAACCTTGACGGCGGGTACTATATCGCAAAGAGCCTTTATCAGGCGCTTGTTGTACGCAAGTATCGCCTGAGCCGCCTTCTCCATGGTATCGATTGCGCCTATACCGAGTTCGGCGATAAACTCTTCGGGCAGGTACTCGACGCGTGTGTCCAGACCCGCGACGGTGGGGTTATGCTTTTCTATGATGCGGTCTATCATCAAATCCATCTGATTCATATATGTCTTAGCCCTCCTGCCATACGCATTTGCCCGCGACATACGTGCGCTTGATCGCACCGGTTACTACCTTGCCCTTGAACGGGGTATTCTTGCCCTTGCTCAGGAACTTCTGCGGATCAATGGCCCATACCTCATTGGGGTCGATTACGACCACGTCGGCCGCCGCGCCCGGAGTGAGCGTGCCCGCATTCAGACCCAGCACGCGCGCGGGTTCGCAGGTCATCTTGCTTATCAGCATGTTGATGTCCATAAGGCCGGTCAGCACCATCGCGGTGTTGCACAGCGCGAACGCCGTCTCAAAGCCGGATATGCCGCTGGCGGCAAGGGCGTATTCGACGCGCTTCTCGTCCACATGATGAGGCGCATGGTCGGTCGCAATGCAATCCAGCGTGCCATCTTTCAGACCCGCTATGCACGCAAGGCGATCCTTATCGGTGCGCAGCGGCGGGTTGACGCGGGTGTCCGCATCATAGTCCAGCTCCTCGACCAGTTCGTCAGTGCCATACACGTAATGCGGTGCGGTCTCGGCGGTGATTTTAGCGCCGCGCGACTTGAAGTGGCGCACTATGTCAACGCTGCCCTCGGTGGATACGTGCGCGATGTGTACGTGCGTGCCCAGCTCCTCGGCCAGTATGCACTCGCGCGCGATCATGGTTTCCTCGGCGGCGCGCGGTATGCCCTTCAGACCCAGACGCGTGCACACGGTGCCCTCGTTCATCTGGCCCTCGGCGGTGATGTCGGTGTCCTCGCTGTGCGATATTACGGTTATGCCGAACGCCTTGGCGTACTGCAGCGCCAGATACATCTTGCGGCCGCTCATTACTGGCTTGCCGTCGTCGGACACGGCGACCGTGCCCGCCTTCTGCATCTGACCCATTTCGGCCAGTTCCTCGCCCTTCAGACCCTTGGTTATCGCGCCGATGGGATATACGTTTACCACGCCCTCGCGATGCGCCTTTTCGATGATCGAGCGGGTTATCGCGGCGTTGTCGTTTACCGGCATGGTGTTGGCCATGCAGCATACGCTGGTGAAGCCGCCGTGCGCCGCGGCGCGCGTGCCGGTGTAGATGTCCTCTTTATATTCAAATCCGGGATCGCGCAGGTGGCAGTGCAGATCCACGAAGCCGGGCGCGACTATCTTGCCCGCCGCGTCGTAGGTTTCGCCGTCGTAGTTTTCCACCTTGCCGATACTTACTACCTTGCCATCCTCTATCAGCAGATCGTTTACTTCGTCAACGCCGTTTGCCGGATCAATTATGCGACCATTCTTTATAAGCATATCAAGCCCTCCGCGTAATCATGTAAAGCAGTGCCATGCGAACCGCGACGCCGTTAGTTACCTGTTCGTCGATGAAGGAATACGGCGCGTCGATGACGCTCGAGTTCAGCTCCACGCCGCGGTTTACCGGGCCGGGATGCATGACGATCGCATCCTTATCGGCCAGCGCCATGCGGCGGTCGGATATGCCGAAGAACTCGTTATACTCGCTCACCGACGGGAAAAGGCCGCCCTGCTGACGCTCGCGCTGTATACGCAGACCCATTACCACGTCCGCGCCGCGCAGTGCCTCGTCCACATTGGTGGTGGCCTTTACGTCCATGGCCTCCAGATCGTAGGGCATCAGCGTGGGCGGGCCGGCCAGCACCACATCCGCGCCCATCGTGCGCAGGCCCCAGATGTTGGAGCGCGCCACGCGGCTGTGCATAACGTCGCCGACTATCGCGACTTTAAGTCCCTTAATATCGCCCTTCTTTTCGCGCATGGTGAACATGTCCAGCAGCGCCTGAGAGGGATGCTCGTTCATACCGTCGCCCGCGTTGATTACCGACGCGTGCACATGCTTTGCCAGCAGGTGCGGCGCGCCCGACATCGGGTGGCGGATTATTATAACGTCGGTGCCCATGTGATCCAGCGTGCGGCCGGTGTCCAGCAGCGTTTCGCCCTTGGCCACCGACGACGCGGACGCGGATATATTCGCAGCGGCGGCCGACATGTACTTGCTGGCCAGTTCAAAGCTCATTCGGGTGCGGGTGGAGTTTTCATAAAACAACGTCACTATGCTGCGCCCCTGCAGGTGCGGGGTCTTTTTGCTGGGCGTAGATAGCATGGGCTTCAGCTGCGCCGCAGTGTCCAGTATTTCCTTTATCAGCGTGGCCGGTACGCCGCGCATTCCAAGCACGTCTTTAGTCGTAAACGGCATTTGAATGACCTCCTAAATGTGTCTACAAAAAGAGGAACGGTTGCCGGCCGCTCCTCTGTGTGCGGCCCGTTTATCGGGGGGGCCGTTTAATTAGAATTTGTAATTTTCTTCCTTCTTGGCGGGCTGAGGATTGTCCGACGGGGGCGTGTCATCGGGGCGCTCGGGGATTACTTTGTTGAGCACGATACCGACTATCGCAGCCAGCGCCGAGCCGGAGAACTCGATCGCGCCGCTGTCGCCCAGCGAGATGTGGATGGCCGCGCCGCCCAGACCCAGCACCAGCATGATCGCGATGATCATGAGGTTGCGGCTGGACTTGAAATCGACCTGATTTTCAACCAGAGTGCGCAGACCGACGGCCGCGATCATACCGAACAGTATGATGGATACGCCGCCCATTACCGCGGAGGGCAGAGTCTGCAGGAAAGCGGAGATCTTGCCGCAGAAGGCGATGATTATCGCAAACACCGCGGCCAGACGCAGCGTGGCGGGGTTGTAGTTCTTGGTAGCCGCAAGCACGCCGGTG
>USEE01000137.1 GCA_900553645.1 uncultured Eubacteriales bacterium | reverse complement strand
CAGCGCCCCAGCCGGTACAGGTTGAGCCTGTTCAGGCAGTAAAGCCCGCGCCGGTGGTACGGCCTGCGGCAGCCGAACCAGCGCCCCAGCCGGTACAGGTTGAGCCTGTTCAGGCAGTAAAGCCCGCGCCGGTGGTACGGCCTGCGGCAGCCGAACCAGCGCCCCAGCCGGTACAGGTTGAGCCTGTTCAGGCAGTAAAGCCCGCGCCGGTTCAGCCTGTCAGACCCACTCAAAAGCCTGTCGCGAGCAAACCCGCGCCAGCGCGCCGCCCCACGCCCGACGGCTACAAGTCGCGCCGCGCGCGTGCGCAGAGTGCCGCCGCTGCACAGTCGGTTGAGGCAGAGCCGCAAGCACAGCCTGCACAGCCTAAACCCATACAGCCCGCGCGCCCGGCACAGCCGGTTAACCCCGCACAGCCGCCGCGCCCGGCACAGTCCGCGCCGCGTTCGATCAGTGTGCGAGAGACGGGCGCCACGCGCGACATGGACTTTGACGATGATATGTAACCAATCCAAGCGCGCCGCCGCGACAGACGGCGCGCGATTTGATTTATTATACAGCAAAGGGGTTTTTTCAAGTGATTAAACGCAACGGGCGCATAACAGCGCTGGTAGGCAACTATGGCAGCGGCAAGACGGAGATCGCGCTGAACATGGCGCTGGCCCTGAAGCAATCGAGCGCCTCTAAAGTAATGCTGGTTGATCTGGACATAGTGAACCCGTACTTCCGCAGTGCGGCGCAGCGAGAGCTATTAACCGCGCACGGCATAGAACTTGAGCAGCCGTCGTTTGCCTTAACGACGGTAGACATTCCGGCGCTCCCGGCGAGCATCCTGCGCATATTCGAGCGCAAAGACCTGGAGGTAATCATAGACCTGGGCGGCAACGACACAGGCGCGGCGGCGCTAGGTCAATACAAGCCGCACTTAGACCGCGAAGGCTGCGATCTGCTCTACGTAATCAACGCGCGCCGTCCGCTCTCAACGAACGCGGACGACATAATAGAAATGATGGCCGAAATCCAGGGCCGCGCACGAGTACCGATAACTGGCCTAATCAACAACACGAACTTACAAAACGAAACGACAGGGCAAGACGTAATCGACGGTCAGAAAGTAATCGAAGAAGTATCAGCAAGAACGGGAATACCGATTCGCGCGGTGGTATCGACCGCGGATGTGATTGAAAAGCTGCCGGACGAGCTAAAAGCCAGGGCATTCCCGATTGAACGGAAAATGGAGATTGAATGGTTATAACAGGGAAGAGGACGAGGGGGAATGCGTTCCCCCTCGTCCTCATTAAGTAAGTATCCCCGTAGACTGTAAGAAAAGAACCAGCATCACTGGTTGACCGACTTGCTTAAGTTTACATCCGGCCTCACATACGAGCCGTAAGTTATCATTATGCCCATCGATACGCTCAGCGAGAAAAATAACTGGCTCATCGCGTCAAGCAATATCTGAAGGAACCGCTGTACGGTAAGCCCTTCTACATGCGGCGTCAGATTGAAAAGGCGGGCTTACTGCCTTAACCTTAAACCCTTAACCTTGCTCCAACCCGCCAGCCGTTGACAAATTTATTATAGAGGTGATACACTTTATACGCCGCGCAGGGGCGCGGATATAACTTCCGGGAGATGTGCTGTATTATGAAAATCGCTATTGGCAACGATCACGCCGCAGTGGCGCTTAAAAACGAAATCGCACAGCATCTGCGCGATCTGGGACACGAGGTCGTCAATTTCGGCACCGATACCAACGACTCGGTCGATTACCCGGTATATGGATTTAAGGTGGCAAACGCGGTCGCCAGCGGCGAATGCGAGCTGGGCGTGGCCATATGCGGCACCGGCATAGGCATATCCATGGCCGCCAACAAGGTGAAGGGCATCCGCTGCGCGTGCTGCTCCGACCCGTACTCGGCGCGCATGGCCCGCGAGCACAATAACGCCAACATACTCGCCTTCGGCGCGCGCGTGGTCGGCCCCGAACTGGCCAAGATGATGGTGGACGAATGGCTGGGCGCGACGTACAATCACCGCCACGACCGCCGCGTGGCCATGATCGGCGAAATCGAATCCACCGGCACAGTAAAGCAATAAGCAATAAAATACAATGCCGCCGCGCCCGCGCATCACGCGCCCGGCGCGGCCGCTGCATATGCAGGTAAAAAATATCCGCCCTGTCCGCAAACAAAATTTACATTACCGCCCATTGTTAGGAAACATAATCAGTATCAATTTCGTCTTAATCATAGGACGCGCATAGGTCTTTTATTCGCGCGCACATTTCGAAATTTTTCAAGGAGTATCGCCGTGGCCGCTAACTCAAAAAGCACACAAAAACCCGCCGGGCCGGTAATCCGCGTGGTGGACGTGGGCAAGACGTTCCGCGAGGGCACAAGCCGCACCGACGCGCTGAAGGACGTGTCGTTCGACATAATGCCGGGCGAGTTCTGCACGATAATCGGCCGCTCGGGTTCGGGCAAAAGTACGCTGCTTAACATGCTGGCGGGACTTGACCACCCCACGCGCGGCCAGATAATAATCCTCGGCCGCCATATCGAGCGCATGAGCGAGGACGAACTGGTCAACTTCCGATTGCGTCACGTCGGATTCGTGTTCCAGTCGTACAACCTGTTCCCGTCGTATGACGCGCTGGAGAACGTCGCAATGCCGCTGACATACCGCGGCGTGCCCAAACAGGTCAGGAACCGCCGCGCCCGCAAGATGATTCAGGCGGTGGGTCTGGTTCACCGAATGCACCACACGCCCAACAAGATGTCGGGCGGCGAACAGCAGCGCATAGGCATCGCGCGCGCGCTGGTCAGCAACCCGCAGATAATCTTCGCCGATGAACCCACCGGCAACCTGGACGTAAAGACCAGCGCAAGGGCGCTCAAGCTCATGACTGACTGCGTGCGCGAGCGCGGCACTACGCTTATCGTCGTCACGCACGACCCGGAGATGTCGCGCTATGCCGACCGGGTGATAAGGCTGCTGGACGGGCGGGTGCTGGAAAACTCGGTCAACCCCAACCCCGACCCGATAGTCCCGCCCGAGGATTCGGGTCAGGACTGGGCCAACGAGGATAAGCCCGCCAAGCCCAAGCCGCAGAAGAAACAGCACCATTCGCTGTTTGGCAGGCATAAACACGCAGAGACGGAAGCGGCTGTTCAGGCAGTAAGCGAAACGCCGCCTGAAACCGAACCGCCTAAAGAAGAACCGGCTGTTCAGGCAGAGGCCGAAACGCCGCCTGAACTTGAACCGCCAAAGGAAGCAGCATCTGTTCAGGCCGAGACAGAAACCGTGCCTGAACAACAGCCTGAACCCGAAGCGCCGCAGGGTGAGGCGGCGGTTCAGGCCGATACCAAAACGCAAACGGACAATCAAACCCAGCCGTCCGAGGATGCGGCGGCAGAGCCTGAAACGTCGGATAAGTCCGACGCAGAGCACGGAGGAAATTGACACGCGCCGCGTGCGCGGGGAGGACAATCAAAATGGGGAAGAAAAGGTTACTTGCGCTGATGTGCGCAGTGAGCATATTGCTCACGACGTTCATGCCGCTGAGCGCGCTGGGCGATGAGGGTGTAGGTGAACTCATCGTTACCGCAGCGCCGACGGAGGAAGTGGTGGCTTATAGTGAGGCGGGGACTGAACCAGCAGAAACTAATGCTGTGCCGACTGCTGAACCAACCGCTATACCTGAACCGACTACTGTGCCGGTTGAAACGCCGACTGCGACGGCTACCGCTACACATGAGCAGGGGCAGGTTACGCCTGAACCAACGCAAGATAACAGTACGCCTGCACCGACATTGCCGCCTCTGCCGAGTGATACTGAGTGGCAGGTATTTAACGATCGCAGCAATGCCATATGGCAAAATGAGATGTTGACGTTTACCATTAACGTAAGTGGTTTGGATGCAAACAGCATAATATGTATGTATGATGCTGACAAAGCTGTAAACATCTCAAACATCGGCGATATTTCAAATTATATTATTGCCGCTACGCCCGGATACTGGAATTGGTGGAACAATACGTACTACACCGCCAATCAGTTGCTTACGTATTTATATAACAATGATATGCAAAGGGAAGTATGGCAACTGCTTAATTTCCAGCCGCAGGGAAGCGGCACAATAAAGTACGGCTGGCGCGTATATGCGGCAGATGCAAACGGAAATATGCTTAAAGCAGATGGCAGTATCGCAACTAGCATCAATGATGCGTACTATCATGATTATGCTGCATCAGAAGGTAGTAGCGTTACAATCTATACTGCCCCAACTGTGCAGGTAAATTCGATTAATCCTAATATGACGGTTAATGCCGGTACTGCGATTACACTTAGCGCTACTACAAGCAACATAGTCGATGATATAGTAATAGTCGATGAAAACGGCAATAAGGTCGGCTATCTGGAATCTAAAAATTGTCGTGATGAAGGTAACTTCAAGCGCTGGACATGTGTGTTCAAACTTTATGAGCCGAAAACGTATCATATAGGCGTGCTGGCTTCAGCTACGGTGGGCGGTTCGGCTAAAACGGTATTGTCGACTACGAGTACGATAAACGTGCCTGCTGACCCGTCTCAGCCTACGCCGCCAGTACCAACGCCTGATGATGGCGGTAACATTCCGACTCAGGAGCCGTCTCAGATAACGTCTGGTGCGATACGTGCCGCTAATGTACCCAGTGATAGCGTCGTTCCCGGAATGAAAGCAACGATGTCGCTTAATATTGAGTACGCAATGTCCGACGGTACGCGCATCAACTATACCGATATTAACTTCTTTAACTATGTCGATTACGTAGAGATATGGCCGGAAGTGACGGGTAGCGATTTCCCGTTTGAAGCAAAGGACGTAGAGCATATACTCATAAAGAAGGATGATTTGTGGGTAGAGCAGTCGGATGGTACTTATAAGGCAAAGTCGAATCCTGCAAAGTTCAGCTTCACCATGCGCGCGAGGTCTGACCTAGCCAACGGCAACTATCCTGTAAACTTCGCAATCCGCTATAAGCTCAAAGATCAGGATGAACAGCAGGTGAATAACGCCGTAATAG
>USEE01000136.1 GCA_900553645.1 uncultured Eubacteriales bacterium | reverse complement strand
GCCTCCGGGTTATGAGCCCGACGAGCTACCAGACTGCTCTACCCCGCGATACTGTCGGCATTGCCGACGACTCCTATATGATAACATATGCCGGCTGGATTGTCAATACCTTTTCTCGGCTTTTTTGAAATTTCTTTTGGAGCCGCACTTTTGACCGCCCCGCCCTGCTCCCTGCCTTAAACCGGCGATGTGCGTTCTTCAACAGAGGGTGTACCGCCGCATTGCCGCGCGCATATGCCTTACGCCGATTAACATGCCTCAGGCGCACAATCCGCCTCATATTAAAAACGCGCCCGCACGTATTTCACGCGCGGGCGCAGCTAAACGCATCAGTTTATTTTCACAATCACAGCGCAGGCCTTACTGCATCCTGCACCGGGCACGCCCTGCCCGCCGGGTCGAGCGCATAATACTTTACCTTTGGATAGCCGTACATAAGCCGCGCGCCCATCTGAGAGCTGTGATCGCGCGGTGCGCCCAGCAGCACATGCCCCACGCCCTGCTTCTTGAAGCCCTCGATCAGCGCGTCCATGGGATGATCGGTATACATGACCAGCATCTTAGCGTCCGCGCCCGCGCTGCACGAATACAGGTATTCCAGCACGCGCGCGGTTTCCGCATCGTACAGTTTCGGCAGCGCGCTCATCACAACCAGACTGCCGCCCAGCCGGTCGGCCAGCTCGCGTCCCGCGCGTATCAGCTTATCGCACCCCATCTGGCCGGTAACGCACACGGCCACGGTATTTTTCGACATATCATTAAGCATTAAAGCACCTCTTTTCATCGCCGCGCCGGACTGTCCGGCGCTATTGTTATATGTAAGTCGTGTGTAGCATCAATCCTAACACGCTTATTTTACCACGCGGATTGGGCGGCAGTATGTCAAACGCCGCACAACATTTCCCGCCCCACCGGCTGGCACATGCGCCCACTTACCCAAAATTAACGTTTAACTCAGGCTTAAATCAGTCATTTTTGCGATTTTTCGTCTTGCGCCACAAACTTGCCATTTCAAAAGTCACAGTATTGTAGTATAATGTAGTCAAGTTATGTAGCAGTTTAAGGAGGCAACCCGTATGTCGGACTATCGAAACAGCAATCGCGACCGCGAACAGGAAACCGGCGGTTCGCCTTGGCGTCCCGCGTATCAGGGCAACCGCCGGCGCAGAAGATATGTCGTAAAGCGTCCCGTATACAAGCAGCCGGTCGTATGGCTGCTGGCCGCGGCGGCAATGTGCATACTCATCGTGTGCGGCTCCCTGCTCAACTGGGGCGCGAGCGACCGCACTCAGCAGCAGATTGGCTCCAACGGCACGGTAAACGTGGGTACTCCTCCCACCGCAACGCCCGCTCCAAACGCCGCCACGAGCGATCCGGCCGCAGCTGCGTCCGACGCGGCGCCCAGCAGCGCGCCCACGCCTACGCCCGTACCCACCGCCGAGCCGTCGCCCACGCCTAACGAAGGGCCGCTGGTATGGGATACTCAGAACGGCGCCAGTTTCCACTTTGACCAGAATTGCCAGGGCATGAAGAACGCCACGCAGGAAACCATGCTGGCCGCGTACAACAGCGGCAAGAAGCCCTGCAACCGCTGCGTCACGTCCGAAACCGCCATCGCCGAGCGCCCTGCGATTACCGTTAAGGCGCTGACCACGCTGCCCTCGTCCTTGGGCAACGTCGTGATTCAGGACCCGCAGGTGTTCGACGTGTACGATATTAAGGCACAGCTGGGCAGTCTGGGCGGCAGTCCCGCGCTGCTGGTCAGCGGTTCGACCTCGGGCAGCGTAAGTCTGCTTTACACCAACCAGCCCGACACTTACGAAATACGCATCCGCGCGATCGTGACCAACTCCGCGGGCAGCGTAATATGGGACATCGACGGCGAGCCGGTTGCGTATACTCAGGCCGGACTGGATATGCCGCGCGAAATATCGCTGGTTCAGAACATATCCACCACCGATATACTCGACATGAACCTGACGGTATTGGTCTATGCCAAGGACGGATTCAGCGGCGTTGACGCTGATATTGCCGTACTGGGCATGTATCAGTGCAAGATGTCCGACGTGCTCGCCTCCTAAAAGTTATAAGGCGCACTTACGCCGGCCGCGCGATTCAAGCCGCGCGGCCGGTGTTTTCGTTTTCATCCGCATTGCCCTTTACGATCTCACTGCCCTGCTTTACTGCCTGATGACCCATTACGGCAGCGGCCGCCGCAAGCAGCCCCTGTATCGCGCTGTTTATCGACAGCCCGTCGACCAGCAGCCCGGCGATTACGCCCAGCGCCGCCAGTATGAACGGAATCAGCGAATTGGATACACGCTTCATGCGCTTAAGCAGCCACCCGACAAACCACAGCGCCGGTATCGCCGAAATCATGCGTCCCGTCACGAAAACCGCAAAATTCATACCATCCCCCTCCCCGCGTGGCGCACGCAGCGCCCCACATTATATTGTATGCGGCGGGGTAACATAATTTGCCTTAAATCACGCAACAAATTTACTGCTTTTCAAGTCTACTATTTAGGAGTATAATCAGGTATAATCATGTAATTCGCATTGCCCGCGTCGGCATATATTGGGTCAGGAGGAATACCGTATTATGGATAATACCAATCGCCACAGCCCTTCCGGAGTATTCATGGCGCTGATAGGTCTTTGCGCGTTCGCGCTGCTTATCATAATGCTATACGGATTTGTCACGAGCAATCTGGACTTTGTAAAGTCGCTTTTCGGTATGCAGTCGGACGATTACGGCTATTACGATATGTCAGATTATTATAGCAACGGCATGTACGGCGACGACTATTACATGGGCGGCGGCGACGGTATGGTTGAGGACGGCTCGTATACCGACGGCGCGGAGGCCAATAACGGCGGCGCTATCGATGGCAGCGTTCCGGGCGATACCGACGGCGCGGACACCGAGCCAACGGCTGAACCTGATCAGATCGATGACGCAGCTGCTTCTTCCAAAGTCATTGCTGTCGGCTGATTGGACTGCTTTGATAAGATTTTTCGGCGTGCAGAGCGTTCTGTCGCCGATTTATTTTTAGGCCGCGCTTGCGCAAATGCCTTAACCGCGTTATAATTCACTCAGCGCGTATGCGCACATATATTTGATTTTAGGGAGTGACACGGATGTTTGCCGGAAAGATGAAGGCGCTCACGTTCAGCTATGACGACGGCGTGACGCAGGATCAGCGGCTGATTTCGCTGTTCAACAAATACGGCCTGAAGGCCACGTTCAATCTTAATTCAGAGCTGCTGGGCAAGCCCGGCTCGCTCCTGCGCGAGGACGTAACCGTGGCGCACGTAAAGCCCCGCCCCGTGGAAGTCCGCGCGATATACGCCGGTCACGAGGTTGCGGCGCACACGCTCACCCACCCGATGCTGACCGAGCAGACTGACGACGAAATCGTGCGCCAGGTCGAGCAGGACAGGCTGAACCTGTCCGAGCTGGTAGGCTATGAGGTGGTCGGCATGGCGTATCCGGGCGGCGGCGTGAACTTCAACCAGCATGTGGCCGACGTGATACGCGAACGCACGGGCGTGAAGTACGCGCGCACCACCGTGTCCAGCTATAACTTCGAGCCGCAGACCGACCTGTACTGCTTCAAGCCCACAGTGTATCACCACGCGCAGTGGGACGCGATGGAGAAGCTGGTGGATGAGTTCATCGCGCTCAAGCCCGACTCGCCCAAGATAATGTACATCTGGGGCCATGCGTATGAGTTCGACATACGCAACGATTGGGACAGGTTTGAGGAAGTGCTCAAGCGCCTGAGCGGACATGACGATATATTCTACGGCACAAACAAAGAAGTGCTTCTGGCTAAATAAGTATCAGCGCCGACGCGGTTTGAGCTGCGTCGGCGCTGTCGCTTTTTCGGGGGAATCCGCCAATCATACCATCGCCGCGCGAATCTTTTCCAATGCGCGCTTCTCTATGCGCGACACGTAACTGCGCGATATGTCAAGCGCCTTCGCCACCTCATGCTGTGCGCGCACCTTGCCGTCGCGCAGGCCGTAACGCATCTCCATCACCGTGCGCTCGCGCTCGTTTAATACGCGCGGCATCTGCCTGAGCGCGCGCGCCAGCTCTATGTGCATGTGTGCCGCGTCCTCTACCTCCGCGCCATCCGTGCCCAGCACGTCCATTATCATGATCTCGTTGCCCTCCCTGTCGGTGCCTATCGGCTCCTGCAGCGATACGTCGCGCGCCAGTTTTTTAGTTGCGCGCAGGCACATCAGCACTTCGTTTTCCACACATCGGGCCGCGTATGTGGATAACTGCGTGCCCATGCCCGGCCTGTACGTGTCCACCGCCTTGATAAGCCCGATCGCGCCGATCGATATTAAGTCGTCCGCGTCGCAGCCGGGCGCGGTATACTTCTTCGCGATGTGCGCAACCAGCCGCAGATTGTGCTCGATCAGCAACCTGCGCGCTTCCCTGTCGCCCTTGACCAGCCTTTCCAATGCGTCCTTTTCCTCAGCCGCGCTCAAGGGCTGTGGAAAAGACGAGCGCGCGCTTATATAACCGACTACCAGCCATAATGAAAAAAGCAGCTCCAACATGCCAAAAATCACTCTCCCCCGCAAAAGCATATGCGCGGGCCGCGCGCGGCATGAAAAGAGTTGCCCGACGCGGCGCGCGTATGCTAAAATGGATATATAAGATGCGCGGAGGTAATTTCAGGTGGAAGAACAGATAAACGAAATGAATAAATTTTTTCAGGGCATAAGCGTAAGCGCGGTCGACATGTTGTGGCACATAGCGGCGGCGCTGGGCGTGTTTCTGCTGGGCGTTGTGGTAAAAAAGCTGCTGCGCAAATTGCTGGACAGGCTGATGAAGCTGAGGATAAAGTCGCACGCACTGCCTCAGGCAAGGCTGGATTCGCTCAGCGCGTTTGCGTTCGCGGTGTATGACTGCGTGGCGTGGTTCATAATCGCGGTTGCGTCGATAAGTAAGCTGGGCGTGGACGTGAGCAGCCTGCTGACCGTCGCGGGCGTGGGCGGCATAGCGGTAGGCTTAGGCGCGCAGACGCTGGTTAAGGACATGCTGGCGGGGCTGATGTTCTTCCTTGAG
>USEE01000135.1 GCA_900553645.1 uncultured Eubacteriales bacterium | reverse complement strand
CAGCAGCTGCAGCAGGTTCTCAATCAGCTCCATGCCTTCCCTCGCTTTCATCGTCCCGCGCGTCCTGCCGATCCATCTGACGCAGCCGGAAGCATAGTACGGTCGCGCACACGCCAAGGGCGAAGGCCAGGAGCCCGATGACAATGTATCCCAATGCGGCGCTGCCGTAAAACATGCTGGCCGCCGTTTCAAATCCGGAATAATCGCCATGCCGTACCCGCGCGGCAACGTCGGGCATGGCGATGGATGCGCCCACTATCAGCGCAATGCACGCCGCCACGGCCGAGGCCATGGCGATTTTACTGCGCCGCAGCCGCTTCTCCCGTTCTATTGCGGCGATGCGCCGCTTCACCTCCAAAACGCGCGCTTCATGGCTCCGCATTTGTAATTCCCTCCCGTTCCAGTCGCCTGCGCAGGCTCTCTTTTCCACGGTACACCATGTTTGTGACCTGCTTTACCGTCTTTCCCGTGACCTCCGCCGCCTGCGCGTAGCTCATACCCTCGAAATAGGTCAGATAAAGTACCTCCCGATAGTCCGGGTTAATTTCACCCATGCAGAAGTGCAGCAGGCGGTTTCGCTCCTTAGTCCGTATGACCTCCTCCGCCAGCAGCCGCCCGTCCGGCGCGTTTGACAGATCGTTCAGGCTGAACAGGCGCTTCCGCCTGCTTTTGCGGCGCAGCGCCATGTGCCGCGCCGCCTTATATAGATACGCCTTGAAGCCGCCGTCCCGTATGCGCGGCTTTTTGGTGAACAGATATGCAAATACGTCCAGCATCAGTTCCTCGGCCTCGTGAACGTCGTGCAGATAGCCGTCGATATACATGGTCAGCGGCGCGCCGTATTTTTCCATCAGCGCCTCCAGCCCCGCGTCATCGCCGTCAATATACTGGCAGTAGAACGCCTCGTCGCAGGCCATACCGTTCACTTCCTTTTTTGCGGCTGTTTAAAATGCAAAGGGACGCCCGAACCGGCGCGCGCCGGGGGGCGGCCTTAGGCGCAGTATCGGTTTACCCGCCGCTTCGATGCGTACCGGCGGCGGCACGCCTTGCGAATGGAGATAGCGCTCCTGATACCGTCAATACCGCGCCCAGGCATACATAGTACTCGATATAATATATTGTATACGAATATCCGAAGAAGCACAAGAAGCATCGCCGCTCAATTGCGAAATAAAGCGCGGCAAAGCAGGTCTGCCGCCTTTCGGGTTTTGATCATGCCTGCTGCGGACGCGTTTTTCACATCTCCTTTTTTGCCCGCCGCAAAAAACCAAATGACAAGCGCGACGCGCCGGTGTATAATATGCGCAGAAAACTATCTTTCGAAAGGCGGCAGGCATTCATGGATATAATACGAAAGCTGGCTCTGGCGGGCGAAAACCCAAACGAAAACCAAGCGCCCACGATAGCGTTTCTGGGCGACAGCGTGACCCACGGCGTGTTTGAAATATCCGAAACCGGCTATACATTCGACTTCGATAATGTATATCACGCCCAGCTCAGGCGGATGCTGACGGGCATATGCCCCAATGCGACCGTGAACATAATCAATGCGGGCGTAAACGGCGGCGGCGCGCCGCGCGGCGCGGATCGGCTGGAGCGCGACGTACTGTCGCACAAGCCCGATCTAACTGTTGTATGCTTTGGCCTGAACGATGTGCACGGCGGGCCGGACGGCGTGGGGCGGTATGTGATCGCACTCAGAGATATATTCACGCGGCTGAAGGCGGCGGGCAGCGAAGTAATATTCATGACCCCCAACATGATGAACGAATACTACGCGCCCGAAACCGTGCAGAAGTTCAAAAAAGCCGCCGAGGACTGCATAAAGTATCAGACCGACGGCACTATGGACGAATACATGAACGCGGCGCGCCGGCTGTGCGCCGAGATGGGCGTGGCGCTGTGCGACTGCTACGACCGCTGGCAGGCCATGAAGCAGTCGGGCATAGACACCACCGCGCTGCTGGCCAACCACATAAACCACCCCAGCCGCGTAATGCACGGCATGTTCGCGGGTATGCTGCTGGACACAATGCTGATGCACTAAAATTTATGGTAAGTAATTCGCCGCGCCTAAATGTTCAGGCGCGGCATTTTGTTTCTATCAACACAACATATCTGGACAGTGAATCGTTTCTATACGTTTTTTTGACATTTGAAGTGCCTGTCAGAAATTATGACACGATTCAGCTGGTGTATAATGACTTTTTTTCCGCCAACCGCTATCATATGTCTATGCGCAGGATAACGATTGGAGGAAATCACGATGGTCGATATGACTATGACCGAGACTATTAAAGCCTATGGTCTGAAGAAAATGATTAAGTATCTGGATGACAATCCGGATGAGAACATACCCAAGCTGATGGACTGGATGGAGAAGCTGGACAAGAAGCTCCACATCGTGCCCGGTCAGGTGGCCGCGTTCCGCAATGTAGTCGATAACCCCGACGGTAACTGGTACAAGCTGCTCAAGTCGGTATGGACAGACCTCGACCCTAAGGTGCGCCACGCGCTGTTTGAGAACTTCATAATCAACGCCACGATAATCGGCGGCCAGCGTCAGGACAAGGTACGCGCCGAGCATAATTGCAACGTGCCGTGGGCCATACTGATGGACCCCACCAGCGCGTGCAACCTGCATTGCACCGGCTGCTGGGCGGCGGAATACGGCAATAAGCTCAACCTTAGCCTGGACACGCTGGAATCGATAATACAGCAGGGCACCGCGATGGGCACGTTCATGTACATATACTCGGGCGGCGAACCGCTTGTGCGCAAGAAGGACATAATCACGCTGTGCGAGCGTCACCCGGACTGCATGTTTCTGGCCTTCACCAACGCTACCCTGATCGACGAGGAGTTTGCTCAGGATATGCTGCGCGTGGGCAACTTCGTGCCCGCGATAAGCGTCGAGGGCTTTGAAGAGGCCACCGACTTTCGCCGCGGCGACGGCACGTTCAAGGCGGTCATGAAGGCGATGGAGATACTAAAGCGCAATAAACTGCTGTTCGGCGCGAGCGTGTGCTATACCTCCAAAAACACCGACGTAATCGGTTCGGACGAGTACATCGACGCGATGATTAACTGGGGCTGTAAGTTTGCGTGGTTCTTCACATACATGCCGGTGGGCACCGACGCAGTGCCGGAGCTGATGGTCAACGCCGAGCAGCGCAAGTTTATGTACCGCAAGGTGCGTCAATGGCGCAAGACCAAGCCGCTGTTCACGCTGGACTTCTGGAACGACGGCGAGTATGTCAAGGGCTGCATCGCGGGCGGCAGGTACTACCTGCACATAAACGCCAATGGCGATATAGAGCCGTGCGCGTTCATTCACTACTCCGACTCCAACATACATGAAAAGACGCTGCTTGAGGCGTACAAGTCGCCGCTGTTCATGCAGTATCACCGCCATCAGCCGTTCTCGGGCAACTACCTGCGCCCCTGTCCGCTGCTGGACAATCCGGGCGCGCTGAGCGAGATGGTATGCGCATCGTGCGCGCACTCGACCGACCTGATGAACCCGGAGGACGTATATAACCTGTCCGCAAAGTGCAAAAACGCCGCCGACAACTGGAAGCCGGTCGCGGACGAGCTATGGGCCGAACGCACCCGCCGCATTATGGAGGAGCATAAGGCCAGCGCAAAGTAATTTTATCAAAGCAGATTATCCGCCGCCCGGAGCGCATTCGGGCGGCGGTTTTGCATAAGTATGGACAGGCGGATTAAAAGACGGTGAGCAGGGCGGCAATGCGGTTGCACCTGCGCGGCAAATATGGTAAACTATTGGTGCGAAAATGGCGGCATTGGGGGGCGCGGCGATGAAGTTGAACACGGACAATACCGCACGGCTGGTTGTACTGATGCTGTGCGTGAGCATAGTGATAATGCGGCTGTTAAAGCCCAGTATAACGTTCGACGCATGTTCGCTGGGAGCGCTGGCTGTGGCGGGGCTGATCGCGATTGCGCCCGTATGGCGCGGCGGCACGGCGAATACGCACGGCGAAGGCCCCAGTGCGGACAAGGTGGACGCACTGCGCGCGCGGGCGGAGGCGGCGGGACTGCTGATGGCCGAATCGCACGGCGCATATGCTGCGCTGAAGGATACCAGGCCGGTATCGCTGGCACTGAGCGGGGCAAGAGCGACGCTGGCGCTCAGGCTCAAGTCGCTGACCGATCAGGCGAGGCTGGACGCAAGGGATGCGAGCGCGGATAGCAGCCTTGTCGCGCTGAACTCAGCCGGGATAACCACCGACGATCAGCACGCGGCGCTGAAAGAGCTGATGCGGCTGCTTGAGTCGGCGGGCGACGCGGATACCGAGGCGGGAGTGCGGCTGCTGGACATCGCGATACGGGTTATCGAGATGCTGGACGGCACGCTGGAATAAGGCATGAGCGCGATTGATATTAGCCGCGGGCGGTGCTGCTGCTTCACCGGCCATAGACCTGATAAGCTCAATATGCCTGAACACGAACTGCGTGAAGCGCTGAAGTGCGAGATCGAGGCGGCGATTGAGGATGGATACGACATATTCATAAGTGGTATGGCGCGCGGCGTGGATATATGCGCCGCCGAGGAAGTGCTGGCCGCAAAAAGGACGCATCCCGACGTGCAATTGATATGCGCATACCCCTATACGAACAGTGCTGAGGCATTTTCGCATAAGTGGCGCACGCGCGCGGCGGCGATCGACGCGCAGGCGATGCTGAGTGTGGACGTGTGCGCGGAATACTTTCGGGGATGCTTCATGCGGCGCAATGAGTGGATGGTCGCGCATTCGACACGGCTGATCGCGGTGTTTAACGGCACGCATGGCGGTACGCACGCAACTATATTAAGAGCCTTGCGCGGGGACTTGGATGTACATGCTATTATGATTTGACAGTAGGCGATGCACTTTTGTGGGTGCGTCGCCTGATTTTTGTTTTGGGATAGGTATTCTTGCGTTGATGAATGTAGTTTTGTTTAGTTCCCCTTTCAGAGGCGCCAAGCGGAGCGGCTTTGGGGGCTTAATTACGGTGCAGCTTTTGGGTTATGCACGCTGCGAAGGTAGCCCAGCCAGCGCACCGAGTCAAGGACAAGCGGCTGCGCCGTGCCTTCG
>USEE01000134.1 GCA_900553645.1 uncultured Eubacteriales bacterium | reverse complement strand
ATGTAAACCTCGCGATAAAGGCGTGCGAGGCGCTTTATGCGATGGGCGAGATGACCGGCGAGGACAGGTATCACGAAATCGCGCGCGCAAACGCAAAGCAGCTTGAAACACTGGCTGCTAACGACGCGGGCATGATGCTGGCGCTGGGCAACCCCGACAGCTGGAGCCTGAAGTACAACATGGTATGGGATACCGTGGCGGGCTTCAACCTCTTCAGCGCCGACGTGCGCAAAACCGAAATTGCGACCTATGTAAAGCGCGCAAATCCCTACGGCGTGCCGCTGGACAGCCGCAAGGAATTCACCAAGTCAGACTGGATGCTGTGGGCCAGCGCGCTGGACGACACCGACGAGAATACGCGCTTTATGTCCAGGCTGCTTAACGTGTTCCTTGACAACACGCGCGACCGCGTGCCGTTCACCGACTGGTTCGAAACCGACACGGCCATATGCCGCGAGTTCCGTCACCGCACCGTGCAGGGCGGTCTGTGGATGCCCGTGCTGAAGGCCAAGTGGGCTAATTAAGCGCATTATTTTCAGGCGGGAGGCAAGGCAAGTCCTCCCGCCGTATTTATGCCTTAAACAAATAATCGAGAGGCGGGTCATGATGTCTAAACCTACTCAGCAGCAGCTCAAATGGGCCGACATGGAGATCGGCGTTATCATCCATTACCTGATGGATATATACAATCCCGAATATAAAGCCATAAAGACCGTCGGCGTGCGCGAGCATATGCCCGCAAGTATATTCGCGCCCACTAAACTGGACACCGATCAGTGGATAGCCGTGGCCAAGTCGGCGGGCGCGAAGTACGCGGTGCTGGTCGCGAACCATTGCACCGGCTTTTCGCTGTGGCCCACGCGCGACAACGATTACAGCATCGCCTCGTCGCCGTGGAAGGATGGCAAGGGCGACATAGTGGGCGACTTTGTAAAGTCGTGCGAGAAGTACGGCCTGAAACCCGGCCTGTACTACTCGACCGGCTGCAACGGCTATTACGGCATATCCGACGCCGATCCCGACACCCATCCCGGCACGCCAAAGTACGACGAATACGTAAAGCACGTAAACGCCCAGCTTACCGAGCTGTGGACGCAGTACGGCGACATGTTTGAAATATGGTTCGACGGCGGCACGATACCCAAGGAGAAGGGCGGCCCCGACGCGGCCGGACTGCTTGAAAAATATCAGCCCGACGCAATCTGTTTCCAAGGCCCCAAGGGGCACGCGCATAACGTGCGCTGGGTGGGCAACGAGCTGGGACTGTCGCCCGAAAACTGCTGGGCGGCGACCAACAGCGACGAGGCGGCGTTCGACGGTACGTTTAACGTCGAGGAAGCCGGTGTGGGCAGTCCGGACGGCAAGTACTGGTGGCCCGCCGAAAACGACATGGGCAATCGCCGCAGCGACGCGTTCGGCGGCGGCTGGGCATGGCGCGCGGGCGAGCAGGACAAGGTATATACGTCCGAGGAGCTGCTGGAATGCTACCTGCGCAGCGTAGGCCGCAACGCCAATCTGCTGATAGGCATGGCGATAAACCGCGACGGCGAGTTCGAGGACTCAAAGCAGTTCGAGGACTTTGGCCGAATGATAAATGAGAAGTTCGGCAAGGCAAAGGCCGAAACCAGCGGCCGCGGCAAGCATATCGAGCTTGATCTGCCCGACGGAGCACTGGACTATGTGGTCATTCGCGAGGACATAACGAACGGCCACATCGTGCGCGCATTCACCGTGTCGATTGACGGCAAAGAAGTATACTCGGCCAAGTGCATCGGCCATAAGCGCATAATCAAACTGAACGGCGCGCGCGGCAAAAAGCTTACCCTTGACATAACCGAATCGGCGGGCGAGCCGGTAATACGCGATATGGGCGTATATTGATGGAGGGAAATATGCTGGATATGGGCAGCGCGTGGCACTGGGCGCGCGAATTGCAGGTGCGCGCGATAGGCGAGGGCGCGCGCGTAATAGACGCGACGATGGGCGGCGGTGGCGATACTCAGGCATTATGCGAGATGGTGGGTGAAAGCGGGCGCGTGTATGCGTTCGATATACAGCAAAGTGCCGTCGATCGCACGCGGGCGCGGCTGGAGGAGGCCGGGCTTTTACCGCGCGCGGAGCTGTTCTGCGCCTCGCACGCGCGCATGGCCGAGTTTGTGCATGAGCCGGTGGACGCGGTCGTGTTCAATCTGGGCTGGCTGCCGGGCGGCGATAAGTCGGTTACGACGCTGCTTGACAGCACGCTGGAGGCGGTGAACGCGGCGCTGGAGCTGATGAAGCGCGGCGGGCTGATGACCATATGCGCCTATCCCGGCCATGCCGAGGGCGCGCGCGAACGCGATGCGCTGATCGACTGGGCGGCGGCGCTGGACGGGCGCAGGTATCAGGCGATGGTCAGGCGGTACGTGAATCAGCCGGGCAACACGCCGGTGCTGATTGCTGTCGAGAAGATACATTAGTCGCTTACATAAACAATCCGCAGGCGGGAAGTAATTCGCTTAATGCCTAAAGCGAGCGACTTCCCAAAGCCTGCGGATATTTATTTTAAGGCAGGGTTTGAACAGGCGGAATCACGTCTGTTCGGCCTGTTCAAATTTGCTCCAGCGCACAAGTGCCGATGCCCGCCTTAAAAGCATACGTTATCGCCCTTTGCGTTTAAGCTCCTTGCGCTTCATCGCAATGCCCTTCATATGCTCCTGTCTTTCGCGTTTAAGGGCCTGGCGCTCGTCGCTTCTGCGATTTTCTGCCTGAAGTGCCTGGTACCTGCGCCAGCGCTCCGGGTCAAGCTCGCCATTTTCCAGCGCCGCGCGCACCGCACAGCCCGGCTCGCTTTCGTGGCGGCAGTTGGAAAACCTGCAGCCGCGCGCAAGCACCGCCTCCACATCCGGGAACGCCGCGTCCAGCCCGTCGCCCGCGCACCACATGCCCAGCTCGCGCATACCGGGCGTGTCGATCACCATCGCGCCGCTGTCCAACATGATCAGCTGGCGATGGGTGGTGGTGTGCCGCCCCTTGGACGAATCCACGTCGCGCGTGGAGTTTACGCGCATTTCATAACTGCCCGCGAGCGCGTTTAGCAGGCTGGATTTGCCCACGCCGCTGGAACCAAGCAGCACAAGCGTGGCGCGCGGCCGCGCATACTGCCTGAGCGCGTCCATGCCAAGGCCGGTGTATACGCTGACCGCGTGAACCGGCACGCCGGGTGCGCTGATTTCAATCTCGGCTATTTTTGACTGATAGTCAGGGTACAGATCGGCCTTGGTCAGCACTATGACCGGCGACGCGCCCGAGTTGAACGCTACGGTAAGGTAGCGCTCCATGCGGCGCGGATTGAAGTCGTGGTTTAGCGACGTAACCAGCAGCACGTAATCGAAATTCGCGGCCACGGCCTGTTCGCGCATTAGCGGCCCAGCCTCCATGCGGCTGAAAAGCGAGCGGCGCGGCAGGGTTTCGATTATGCGGCTGTCGCCCGACGGGTTAAACTCGATGCGCACAAAGTCGCCTGCAGTGGGGTAGGGTTGGTCGCCCAGCATGTAACTGCCTGGTTTCAAAAAGCCGTATGTCATGCCGAACGGCGTGATAAGGCCGTATCGCTCCTTGTGTACCGCGCTTACGCGCGCGACGTCGGGCGTGCATTCTCCGTTATAGCCGTAATCGGCGAGATCTATTGAATAATTCAAGGCGTATTACCTCCGATAAAATGTCGTGTGAGAAATTCGTTTCGTTGTTCAGCGTGCATCCGTTAGTCATGTAAGGCAGTCTTTTCATTTCGCATCTCTCCTTTCGGCGCTGGGGCGTGTCTCAAAATTTCGGAGTACGCAATTCCGAGTAGCGTTTCGCCATTTCTGCGTTGTTTAGCACCGCTAAGCCATCGGGTTTCTTCCCTGAACTGATGAAAAATTCCACTCGAATTTGCGGAGTTCTTCGCTTGGGACGCGCCCTTAAAAAGCGCAAAAGCCGCCGCGAGCAGCCCTTTAGAAGCCACCCGCGACGGCATATAAACAAAACGCGGACGCACCGTTCGATGCGCCCGCGTAAAGTCCACAAATAATCCACGGCGATTCATGAAAGGTTACTTAATTTTGCGCACACTGAATAAAGCCGACTCCGGCTTAATAGCGCGCATGTATGCGATTTTAGTAAAAGGCCACCTCGTATACTGCTTTCACACTGAATCGCTCCTTTCATTCGCCCTTTGGCGATTTATCACCGATATGATACCATATGCAACGCACGTTGTCAATACTTCAATTACACATAGATGCACTTTTCGATGCCCGGAAGCAGCGTGTATATCGACGCGCCGATCTTCTTTTCAAAGTATTCCTTAATCGCGATGGTGCTGTTCCAGCGGTCGATCGTGAACGGGTACACGCCGTAACGCCGCGTGGTGTCCACAAATCGCTTTTCCAGTATGCAGAATCCGTTCGCGTCCGCCAGCGCGTCGCACAGTATTATCAGCCTGTCGTAATCGTCGTACTCTATGTCCTGTATGAACTTATCCACGAACTCGTACTGCTCGGGCGTTATGTCCATGCGGCCTATGTCGGCGCGAATATTCTTTACCGGATAGGAGTGCGTCAGGCATACGCGCGCCACCTCGTCCCAGCCCATCGACATGGCGTAGTCGTACCCGTCGACTATGTGCTTCACGGCGAACACGCCCGCGCGCCGGCCTATGTCGTGCATCAGGCCGCATACGTATGCCTTTTCAGTATCTATATAGCCCGAGGCCGCGGCTATGTGCCGCGCGGCCTCGCCGACGTTTACTGAATGCCGCGTCCACGGGCCGGGGTTAAGCTGACCTGCGATTTCCAATTCTCGCATGGCGATTTCTGCACTTGGGAACATGGCGCAAATTCTCCTTTTTTGTCCGTCTATACACAATATTATACCAGCAATCGCACCGATTGCAAGCGCCTGCAGGCGGTACATGCGAAATGCAGATAAGAAATATATATGATGTGCTTATGAACGTACAATGTGGAATCGCTTGAGACATACTCTAAGGCAACTGTCCGCAGGTTGTTCTTTGCGATGATACCTGACTTCCGATGCTTCGGCCTGAAACTCGCAAGCCAGCATGAAATTTCTTTTCAAGCC
>USEE01000133.1 GCA_900553645.1 uncultured Eubacteriales bacterium | reverse complement strand
GAAAGAACACGTACCCCCCACGTCACCCCTCCACACTGTCTCCGTGTTCCTTGATCTGGTCGTTGAGTAGGTTGATGTTGCCGCAGCCCAGAGTGATTACCAGATCACCGGGCTTCCAGTATTTGCGCAGGTAGGCTTCGGCGTCGTCGAAGGTGGGGGTGTGGTTTACGACCAGGCCGCGGGCGCGTAGATGGGGGAGGAGCATTTCGGTTTTGATGTCGCCCGGGTCTTTTTCGCGCGCGCCGTAGATGTCGGTTATCAGTACGTGGTCTACGCCGTCAAAGCACTTTACAAAGTCCTTGAATAGGTTCTTCGTGCGCGAGTACGTGTGCGGCTGCCAGACCGCCCAGAGCTTGCGGTGCGGCTGCTGCATCGCTACGCTGAGGACGTTGCGGATCTCGGTCGGATGATGGCCGTAGTCAGTGTAGACCGCTACGCCGTCCGTTACGCTCGTCAGCTCGAAACGACGGTGTACGCCCGTGAAGTGTCCCAGCGTCGCCGCAACCAGGTGCGCGTCCAGGCCTAAAGAATACGTGCATGCCATTACCGCCAAAGCGTTGATCAGCATGTACTCGCCCGGTACGCTCAAAGTCAGCTTGGTCATCGGCTGACCAAACAGCATCACGTCGCACGTCGCACGCCCAAACTCGTCGTAAGTGAGATTCGCCGGGTATACGTCGTTCTCGTCGCTCATACCGAACGAAAGTATGTTGCATTCGACCTCGTTCATTATATCCATCACGTTCGGGTCGTCGCCGTAGCCTATCAGATAGCCGTCCTCGGGTACCTTGGCCGCAAACTGATGGAACGCCGCCAGCAGATTCTCAAACGTGCCATAGCAGTCCAAGTGATCTGCCTCAATGTTCAGCATTACCACATGAGTGGGATTGAAGTGTAAGAAACTGCGGTTGAACTCGCACGCCTCGGCCACAAAGCATTCGTGCCCGCCTGCCAATGTGCTGCCGCCCAGCGCAGGCAGATCGCCGCCAATGTGTACCGTCGGATTGGTGTTCAGCTCCCAAAGCGTCTGCGCCAGCATTGCCGAGGTGGTCGTCTTGCCGTGCGTGCCGCATACGTTGACCGCACGCTTGTAGCCCTCCATCAGCTGCCCCAGCAGTACCGCACGCTCCATCTCGGGTATGCCCAGTTCGCGCGCATGGACACGCTCGCAGTTGTCCGGCGCAATCGCGGCAGTGTAGACGACTAAATCAGCGCCCTCAACATTTTCAGGCTTGTGCCCGATGAATACCTCAATACCACGTGCCGCCAAGGTGCGCGTATGTTCGGATTCGTCGCGGTCGGAACCCGTCACGCGGCAGCCCTTTATCGCCAGCATCTGCGCCAGACCCGACATGCTGGACCCGCCTATTCCTATCATATGTACGCGCTTGCGTTCTCCGGTTTTAGCGTCCGGAGTGAAAAAATTATTTATATGAACATCCACTTGTTATCACACCTTTCATAAAGTCAGCGCCGCTTTTTGTAAGCATGGACGCATTTTGCAATCCTATGCTTCTATTATACGCTGATTCAGCATAAAGCCGCAATACGGACGCGCGGAATTTTCTCGGGCAGGCAGGTAAAATGATGGTTGCGTGCGCGTAAATATGCGAAAATGTGCTGGATTATTCGGCAAAACTAAATTATAATAGCCGTATATGATGCGAACATTCGGATTTGAAAACGCGCCTCAAATATGGAAAAGCCGCAGGTAATGGGTCATTTTATACGCCGCAGGTCTGATAAATGGAAAAAAAGCCGCGCATTCGACGAACAAAGGCAGAGCTTTTCATATTCAGAACAGGGCGGCGCATGTGCCACGGCGGCGGCATAATAAAAAGTTTTGAACCGCGCGCGCAAACCCGCAGACCAAGGAGATGCAGATAAAGTGGAGAGAATCAAGCGCAACGAGCGCATAGCGGCGATGACGCAGGTGCTGACCGCATCGCCCAACAAGGTATTCACGCTGGGCTACTTCTGCCAGATGTTTTCGGCGGCCAAGTCCACGATAAGCGAGGACATAGACATACTCCAGCGCAGTCTGAACGAATTCTCGCTCGGCACGGTCGAAACCGTGACCGGCGCGGCGGGCGGCGTGCGCTATCGCCCGGCGTGCGACTCCCAAAGCGCGCGCGAATTTCTGGAAAGCATATGCGAGCGCCTGTCCGACCCCTCGCGCGTACTGCCGGGCGGATTTCTGTACATGGCCGACATACTGGCTGACCCGGCGGTCGTATGCCGCATGGGCGAGATACTCGCGGCGCACTTCTACGCCGACCGCCCCAGCATAGTAATCACAATGGAGACGATGGGCATACCCGTCGCGATGGAAACCGCCCGCATACTGGGCGTGCCGTTGGTGATAGCACGCCGCGACAGCAAGGCATACGAAGGCTCCGCGGTGAATATCAACTACACCGCCGGTTCGGGCAACGGCATCGAAACCATGAGCCTGAGCCGCCGCGCCGTGACCTCGGCCCAGCGCGCACTGATAATCGACGACTTTATGAAGGGCGGCGGCACCATACGCGGCATGAACGACCTGATGCGCGAATTTGACGTTGAGGTGGTAGGCATGGGCGTGGTCATGAGCACGTCCGAACCCGTCAAAAAGCGCATGGACGGCGTTCACGCGCTGCTTATCCGTCAGGACGTGAACGAGGGCGAGCCTACCGTCGTTACCCCGGCTGACTGGATTTGATATGTATGCAAAGCGAACCTGACTTTTAAGCGGGTTCGCTTTTTTCATTGAGTCTGTTGCCGACTTTACAGCGTGAGGCTGCAAGGCAGGTCTTGTTTGATTAAACGCAACGCCTGTAATTCTAACCGCGCTCTAATTGCATGTTAAGGCGGTTTGTGGTATTATTTACTTACAGAATAGAAACGGCGCTTTAAGCCCGCAAAACGCGGTTTTCCCGCAGCAAAACGCGGCGCTTGAACACATATCCGTTGATTAAATCAACATGTCGGGTTAGAATAGATACGCGCCGATAAGCGCTTAATGGAGGAATGAAAATGGCAAAGGCCGGATACCGTGAAAAGAAGATTCGCCCCGTATGGCCCATATACGCCGCGGGCGCGATATTTGTGATATACAGCGCGATCGCGCCGATATACAAGCCGTCGCACTTCGTAATCGCGTGCGTGCTGGCGATCGCCGCATACGTCGCGGGCACGATATTCTCGCCCGCCAAGGTCGAACAGGTTGAGGTCGATTACAAGACCGGCAACAACGATGCCGATGCGATAATCGTGCGCGGCCGCGAAACCACTGCGCGCCTGCGCGACGCATTTACCCGTATAACCGATCCTGAACTTAAAACATACGTCAGCCGCACCGAGCGCGCGCTTACGCGCATGATCGACACCGTGGCGCAGACGCCCGCCAAGGCCGCGCATGTAAAGAAGTTCGTCAATTACTACCTGCCCACGATAGTCAAGCTGCTGGACGCTTACGATCGCCTGTGCGAGGCCGGTCAGTCAGGTACCATGAACGCTACGCTGCAATCCATCGAAAACAGCATGTCCAACGTGGCCGACGCGTCCGAAAAGCAGCTCGCCAATATGTTCGAGGACGAGCAGATGGACATATCCACCGACATAGAGGTGCTGGAGACTATGCTCAAATCCGACGGCCTGCTGGACGACAAGCCGTTTGAGAAAACCAAAAGCGCGCGTTAAGCCGTGCGCGGGCCGGGAACTTTAATTAATTGATATAAATCTTTAGGAGGAACGCATAAATGTCTGATTTCAATCTGGTTCTGCCCGGAGACGAAGCCGCTCAGAAGGCCGCTGAGGAAGCCGAAGCACAGCTCAAGGCCGCACAGACCGCGATGCCCGAAACCGCGCCCACGCTGGACTTTAGCCAGAAGCCCGCGCCCGCGATGCCCACGCTCACGCTGCCCAGCGAGGAAGCGCAGATAGCCCCCGCGCCCGCCGCCGAAACTCAGATTCCTCAGGTGAAGTTCTCGCCCGAGGAGCAGCAGGTGATTGAGGACTTCGCCAGCCGCATAGACATCACCGACGCCAGCCTGGTGCTGGGCTACGGCGCGGCGGCTCAGGGCAAGATCTCCAAGTTCAGCGAAAGCGCGCTCGAAAAGGTGCGCACTCAGGATCTGGGCGAGGCGGGCAACCTTATGAGCCAGCTGATCGTACAGCTCAAGGGCTTCACCGACGAGGAGCCGCGCGGCTTCTTCGGCATGTTCCGCAAGGCACAGTCGCAGGTCGATCTGATGAAGAGCCGCTATGACAAGGTTCAGGTAAACGTCGATAAGATTTCCGAATCGCTGACCGGCCACCAGATACAGCTGATGAAGGACATCGCGATGTTCGATAAGATGTACGACGCGAATCTGGATTACTACCGCGAGCTGTCGATGTACATCGAGGCGGGCCGCTTGAAACTGCGCCAGACCCGCGAGCACGACCTGCCCGCGCTGCAGCAGAAGGCGCGCGCGAGCGGGCTTATGGAGGATGCTCAGGCGGCCAACGACTTGGCCAATATGTGTGGAAGGTTTGAAAAGAAGCTGTTCGACCTCGACCTAACCCGCAACATATCCATCCAGATGGCGCCCCAGATAAGGCTCCTCCAGAACAACGACCAGCAGATGGCCGAGAAGATTCAGTCCACGCTGGCCAACACCATCCCGCTTTGGAAAAACCAGATGGTGCTGTCGCTGGGTCTGGAGCACAGCCGTCAGGCGATGGAGGCACAGCGCGCCGTAACCAACATGACCAACGAACTGCTGCGCAAAAACGCCGACACCCTCAAAATGGGCTCGGTCGAAACCGCCAAGGAAGCCGAGCGCGGCATAGTGGACATCGAAACCTTGAAGTACACCAACCAGTCGCTTATCAGCACGCTGGACGATGTACTGCGCATACAGCAGGAGGGCGCGCAGAAGCGCGAGGCCGCCGAGCAGGAGCTGCGCCAGATCGAGGGCGAACTGAAGCAGAAGATGCTGGAGATGCGCGGCTGACAATGACGATAAACTGATGGAGGAAGCATAAGCAATATGAGCGGCGCAAAGAATAAGACGCGTTTGAGCAGCCGCGGCGTCGCGGCCACATTCCTGATATGCTGCGTGCTGTTTTCGCTGCTGGTACTGGGCGGCGGCAAGCTGTCTGCACTCAGGTCGGA
>USEE01000132.1 GCA_900553645.1 uncultured Eubacteriales bacterium | reverse complement strand
CCTTTACCATCGGCCCGCCTCCCCTCTTACGCGTGAGTGTTCGCCGTCATGCTCTCGATCAGCTGCGCTATGCCCTCATCGGCGTTGGACGCGCATACTATGTCGGCGTGGTCGCGCACGGCCTGACGCGCATTGCCTACTACAACGCCCAGTCCGGCCAGCTCTATCATGCCCAGATCGTTAAGCCCGTCGCCGCACGCCATGACCTCGTTCGGCTTTACATTTAGCATCCTGCACAGCCGCGCCAGCGCCGCGCCCTTGTTTGCATCGGGATGGGTCATCTCGATATACATGGGCTTGGATATGGATACGTCAAGGCGGCCCTTGAAGCGCTCCTTCAGTACCGGCAAAAGTTCCTGAGCGCGCTCGGGGGTGTTGATAGTGACTATCTTGGGCATAGGCCCTGTCACGCACTCGCTCGCGGGCTTGCCCAGCTCGCCGCCGACCACGCCCGATACGCGCTCGTAGTACCGGCTGAACTCGCACTGCCTTTCAAAAAAATAGCCCTGCTCGTCATAGGACTGCACATACAGCCCCATGTCCTCGCACGCTTTAAGCGCCTCGCACGCCAGATCCGCATCGATAAACGTGCGGTCGATGGGCGTGCCGGTCGCGGTATCGACTATCATAGCGCCGTTGAACGCAACCGCGGGCGCGGTCACGCCGAGCTGATTTACATACCTGCGCATGGCCGAATATATGCGTCCCGACGCCAGCGCAATGGTCACGCCCCGTTCTTCAAGGGCGTGAAGCGCGCGTTCGGTGCGCTCGCCGATAGTCTGGTCGTCGCGCAGCAGCGAATCGTCCAGATCGGATATGAACAGCTTTATAGCCACATTTACCTCCGCAAAAATCGCCCGTATGCGAAATATCGAAATCATTATAATACATTTTGCCCGCCATTGAAAGTACCGCGATGAAAAAAATTATTCCATTTGCATTATTCTGCGCAGAAATCGCGACATTTGCAATTCGCGCTTGTAATACTTTGCGGCTTATGATAGAATTCAGATAAAATAAAGCGGCTTTGCGCCGCCGACAGCAAAAGAGGTAATTAGAATGACTTCCGAAGAAAAGAAGATATTCGACGGCGTACTGTTTAAGCCCGGCGATCCTGAGCTAAGGCAGATAAAGCTGCGTTCGCACAACCTGTGCGCCAAATACAACCGCACGACCGAGGACGAGGTGGAGTACCGCGCGCAGCTGCTTGAGCAGATACTGGGCGGCATGGGCAAGGGCGTGTTCATGCAGGGGCCGATATTCTTCCACTACGGCACTCACACCACCATAGGCGACAAGTTCTTTGGCAACTACAACCTGACCATACAGGACGACGGCAAGGTTACTATCGGCAATAACGTCAACTTCGGCCCGAACGTAACCATAGTCACGCCCATGCACCCGCTTATCGCCGAGGAGCGCAACGCCATGCTGGACGCAGAGGGCAACGTATCGCGCTTCTGCTACGCGCTGCCGGTAACGATCGGCAACAACGTCTGGTTCGGCGCAAACGTAACCGTATGCGGCGGCGTAACCATCGGCGACAACTGCGTGATCGGCGCGGGCAGCGTGGTAACGCGCGACATACCCGCCGGAAGTCTGGCCGCGGGCGTACCCTGCAAGGTAATACGCCCCATCACTGAGGCCGACAGCATGGTGCATAAGCCTGAAATACTGGCGGACAACCACGTAATCGGCAAGGAATAAGTTTTAAAGCAAAACAGGCGCCGCACGATGATGCAGCGCCTGTTTTTTATATTCAGTTACGATTAGTCGCCCGGTTTAAATTCGACCCTCTTTTGCGGCGTGAGCTTGTGCGCTCCCGTCAGGGCGGTTGAGGCTGAGTCGCCGACTTTGCGCTTGCCCTGCTTGCCGCGCGGGCCGCGGCCCAGCGCGCCGCCCTTGACTTCGGTCAGCAGATCGTCGGGGATTTCGGTTATTGTCTCGTTTTTGCCTTTGTCGGGTTTGCCGTTCATAATACTACCTCCGCTCGCTGTTTTTTCGGCAATTGCCGTACATATTTATATACGAAGAAACTTCGGATATGTACACAGTTTTAAGCAGAAAATTTTACTTTGAACGGTCATGCGCTTATTAAATAAACTCGATTATCTCGTCGCCTGCCGTGCCGCGGGGCGGTTTTTCGGGCTGATTAGGCAGTTGGGGATTTGCGTCGGTGCGCGGGCGGGGCCTAACCGGCCCGCGGGGGCCAAGGCGCGCAAGACCGCCGGACACGGCGTTCATATCGTCGTCGGAAAGCTCGTTCGCCGTAGTGACCTTCTTATCTTCGTCAGGCTTATTAATCATATTCACCGCTCCTTATTCAAATTGCGCGAAACACTGCAGTGCGCGATTTAAGTATAACATAATTTAACTAGCGCCAGCTCACCCATTCGCGCAAAATACGGACGTCTCGCGCAAAAGGCGTTCCGCGCCGCCGCTATGCCTGTATAATATGATATAAATTGTATTACGTACAATCTGAAAAGGGGCGACGAGTGCATGGGGCTTGATTTTTTGCTATTGCTTCAGGACTTTCGGGAAAGCGCGGGCATGTGGCTTGCGCCGTTTATGAGCTGGATAACCGAATTTTCGGCCAGCTTCTGGCCGGTGGCGGCGATATGCCTGATATACTGGGCATTTGACCGCAGGGGCGGCCGGCGCATACTGGCGGGTTACGCGGGGGGACTATTCATAAACGGATTTCTCAAGCTGACTTTTTGCGTGTACAGGCCGTGGATACGCGACGCGCGCATACAGCCCTACGGCGATTCCAAAACAGCGGCCACCGGCTATTCGTTCCCGAGCGGCCATTCCACGCGCGCCACGGCGACCATGGGCGGCATGGGCTGGCAGCAGCGCAAAAGACGCGCATGGGTTACGGCGCTTGCGGCGATATACGTGCTGCTGGTCATGTTCTCGCGCAATTTTCTGGGCGTGCATACGCCCGAGGACGTTATCGTCGGCTGTGTTTCGACCGTCGGTATGATGGCGCTGACCGGGCTTATCGAAAACTGGAGCGACAAGAAGCCGTCGCGCGACTGGCTGATACTGGCCGCGGCGGCCGCAGTGTGCGTCGCGGCGGCGCTGTACTATGTGAAAAAGCCCTATCCGATGGATTACAACGAGGCGGGCAAGCTGCTGGTCAATCCCGTGTCCATGCGCGCGGACGCTTACGAAGGGCTGGGCTTCCTGCTTGCATTTTCGATATGCCGGCCGTTTGAGCGGCGCTGGTTCGACTTTGACTTGGCGCTTTCGACCAGGGCGCGCGTCGCAGTGGGCATAGCGGCGCTCGTGCCGCTGTATGCGTGGTTCAACTGCATCTGTCCGGCAATAATGAGCGGCATGGGGCGCGCCTTTGGCAAGCTTTTGCGCTTTTCGGTAATCACGGCTTACGTAATGCTGTTTGTGCCGTTCGTAATGAAGCTGGTGTCAGGCTGGCTAAAAAAGCGCTGACGCTGTTTAAGGCAAAAGCCGCGGCCAATGCCTCAGCGTGCAAATCGACTCAACATTCTACCCATCTGTATAAAATAAATCTCCGGCTCCCATAATTCGGGGTGCCGGAGACTTCTTTTGTTCAGTCAAATTACCTGCGCTTTTCCTTCTCGCTGCGTTCGGGGTTGGCGCTGGTCAGCATGGCTTCGCACGCCAGCGAGCCTACCGCCGCACCCACTGCGAGGTTAAGCGCGCTCGCGCCCGCCGCCGCCAGCGTGTCCGCAAACTCGCGCAGCGAATCGATTAGGTAGCCGCAGAACGCCGCGTACACCTCGCGCACGCCCGCGCCGTCCTCGGCGTTCATCAGACGCGCCACGTCCTCGATCGAGTTAGCTTGCTTGAGCACCACCAGCATCGTCAGCATCGCAAGCTGTTCACGGCCGTACTTTTTGCCCTCGGGACGCGCTATCACGCCCATCTTGACATAGTTATTTATCATCGACGGCGTGAGCAGGCGCGACGCGGCCTCGCCGTACAGCGGCGCGTACAGCCGCTCGATATATGTTATGACCTGATCCTTGTAAAGCCCCAGATCGGGTATCTGCTCCCACTCCATGGGCTGGTATGCGCGCATCTTATCGATTATTTCCATAATATATCCGTTCCTCGCCCGCGTGTGCGTGATGGCGATACAAAAGCCGATTTTTTGACGTTCAGGCGCGGCGCAGCCCCGCCCTTCATATTATATTATATCATACATGAACGCGGCAAGAAAGCAATTTTGAAGATTTCATGGCATTATCTCCGACCGCTTGACAAGTTAAGCAGGATGGTGTAATCTAGTATCAGATACTAGCTCAGGAGGTTCTTGGGATATGAACATTACTGGTATAAGCCTGTGGGGCGATTCGATAGGCAAGGGCGTTATGTACGACGCACAGCGCGGACGGTACGCCATATACGGCGACAATCTGTTCAGCCTGCTAAAGAAGTCTCTGGATATACCGGTTGACAACTACGCGGTTATGGGCTGCACCGCGCCGGTGGGCGAAGAGCGCATGAAGCGCGCCGAATTGCGCGAGGGCAGCCTTGCGGTGATCGAGTTCGGCGGCAACGACTGCGACATGCCGTGGGCGGACATATCGGCCGCGCCCGAGGGCGAGTATCTGCCCAAAACGCCGCTGGACAAATTCTGCGACTCGGTGCGCGGCATGATCTATCGCGCGCGCGAGCAGGGCGCAACCCCGGTGCTGGTCACTCCCCCGCCGCTGGACGCGGGGCGGTACTTCAACTGGGTGTCGCGCAAGCTGAATGCCGACAACATACTGGACTATTTAGGCGACGTACAATACATATACCGCTGGCAGGAGCACTACGCGAGCGCGGTCAGACGCATCGCGAGCGAGACCGGCTGTGCGCTGTGCGACATACGCGACCAGTTTTTGGCACTCCGGCGCATCGACAGACTGCTTTGCGTGGACGGAATCCATCCAAACCAGCAAGGTTACTCAATAATTTCCAACTATGCCACGAAACGATTGAATGAAGTTTACGATGTTGTCATATAATATAGATAAGCGAGCTGTCCGAGCGGCAAGCTGCCTTCTTTTTGAAACGCGCCACCGTGCATCCGTCGGGTATATGTACGGTCGGCGCATTTTTTGGGCTCTAAATTATTCATAGGGGTGAACAAATAAAAAAAGAGGAGACAA
>USEE01000131.1 GCA_900553645.1 uncultured Eubacteriales bacterium | reverse complement strand
TAAAAATCGCCGCGTTTGATCAATTCACGCGGCGATTTTTGATATATGATATATGCATTTAGTCGGTCACACGTTTCTGAGCGCGTCTATGGGGTTTAGCCGGCTGGCCTTGCGTGCGGGCGCCCAGCCGAATATTATGCCTACCGCGGCGGAGAAGCCTACACCCAGCGCTATCGCGTCGCGGGACATTACGAATGTCGCGCCCATCGATGTTACCACTATGTAGGAGACTATTACGCCCACTATCAGTCCTAATAGGCCGCCTATCAGCGATAATACAAACGACTCTATCAGGAATTGCATCTGTATCTGGAAGGGCTGCGCGCCTAATGCCTTGCGCAGGCCGATTTCGGCGGTGCGCTCGGTCACGGATACCAGCATCATGTTCATTATGCCTATGCCGCCTACCAGCAGCGCTATCGACGCTATGCCCGCCAAAACGTTTGACATCATGCCCATCATCGTGTCCATCGTGTCGAGCAGGCTTTCCATGTTTATGACCGTGTAGCTGTCGTCCTTGTAGTTGAACGCCGACTTTAGTACTGCCTCAACCGCCGTTACCGTGTCATCCATCATGTCCGTGTCGTCCACATATACGTCAAGGCTTATCACGTTGCGCTGGCCCGCCTGCTTCTTGGCCGCAGTGTACGGGATGATAATCCGGCCGTCCTCACTCAGTCCCATCGCCTGCGACATTACGTCCGCGTCGCTGTCGTCTGATAAAGTGCCTACTATCAGGTATTCTATGCCGCCTATGCTTATATGCTCGCCCAGCGGGTCGCTGCCGCTGAACAGCTTGGACGATGCCTTGGAATCGATCACGCATACCCGGTTAACGCTGTCCATGTCCAGTATGTTCAGCGCCCGCCCGCGCGATATGAAGCCGTCGCCCTGCTTGCGGAAGTATACGTCGCTGTACCCGTCTATCGACATGTTCTCGATAAACGCGTCGCCGCTGGCTACCGTCGCGGTCAGGCTGGCCTTGGGGTCGACGTCGGCTACATTTTCCAGCGCGCGCAGTTCGCTTAAGTCGCTCTCGGTCAGGCCGCGCTTTAGCGCCGTGCCGGTCGCCTGTACCGTCAGCTTACCCGTGCCCATCGCCGTGAACTGCTCGGTTATCGTATTGGTCACGGCGTTTACGATTGTCATAAGCGCGATTACCGCCATTACGCCGATTATTATGCCTAAGACAGTCAAAAACGAGCGCATCTTGTTCGACCGTATGTTGTCCAGCGACATGCGCACGCTTTCGCCCAGCATGGACAGGCTGAATTTACGCATACCCTATGCCTCCTTCGCTCAGCACGCCGTCCAGCACGTTGACCGTGCGGTGCGCATACGCGGCAATGTGCGCATCGTGCGTAATCATTATTATCGTGCGGCCCTCTTTGTTCAGCTCGCCGAACAGCGCCATCACCTGCTTGCCCGTCTCCTGATCCAGCGCGCCGGTCGGCTCGTCGGCCAATAGCAGCGTCGGATTGCCCGCCAGCGCGCGCGCAATCGCCACGCGCTGCTGCTGACCGCCCGAAAGCTGCTTGGCGTAATGGTGCATACGGTTTTTCAGCCCTACGCGCTCCAGCATCTCCTCGGCGCGGCGGGTGCGCTCGCGCTGAGGCACGCCCGCGTATATAAGCGGCAGTTCGACGTTCCTGAGCGCGTCCAATCTGGGCAAAAGCTGAAACGACTGAAATATAAACCCGATCTCGCGGCTGCGTATCGCGGCCAGCTGGCTTTCGTCCAGGTCGCGTATCGTGCGCCCGCGCAGTACGTACTCGCCCGACGTGGGTGTGTCCAGACACCCGATTATGTTCATGAGCGTGGACTTGCCGCTGCCCGACGGGCCCAGCACGCTCAAAAATTCGCCCTCGTCGATAGTCAGATTTACGTGCTTTAGTACCGTCTGCTCCTCGTCGCCCATGTGATACGTCTTAACTATGTCCGTCATGCGGAAAAATTCGTCGCTCATTTCCGCCTCACTTACTGCCCGACATGCTGCTCGAGCGCATCTGCATCAGCTGCTCCATATCGCTGAGTTTGGCCATGTAGTATACCGTATCGCCCTCGGAAAGGCCGTCGGTTATCTCGACATACACGCCGTCGTTTATACCTGTCCCGACATACTGCCTTACCTTCTCGTCGCCCGACTGGATCAGCACGTAAGGCTTGTTGTACTCGTCAAAGCTGAGCGCATCCATCTTAATCATGAGCACGTCCCCGGCATATGCGCCCAGCACCTTCACGTCCACGCGCATACCCGGCAGCGCCGCGTCGGGCGCGTCGCCCGCGTCCATATCGGCGCGCGCGGTGTAGTAGGTTATGTCGCCGCTCGTGCGCGGAGTCTTGCTTATGCGAGTTATGGGCAGCGTGAATGTGTAGTCCAGCGCGTCGATGGTTATCTGCGCGTCCGTGCCCACATGCACCGCGTCCACGTCGAATTCGTCCACGTCAAATTCAACGCGCATACTGTCAAAATCGGCCACGCTTACCAATGCCTGACCCGCCGAAACCGCGTCGTCGCGCTCCACGTCCAGATCGGTCACTTCGCCCGCAATGCCCGCCTTTATGGCAGTGCCATCGGACAGGCGCATAAGGCGGTCATCCTTCTTTACGGCGTCGCCCTCGCTTACGTATACATCGCGCACCTCGCAGTCGCTGGTCGCTGCGTGTGATTCCGACTTAGCCAGCACCAGATCGCCCGAGAAACTGTAATAAGTGGATATGTCGCCGCGCGCCACGGTATCCTGCTGATACAGCGCGTCCGACACGCTGCGCAGCGTGGGCATTCCGAATATGACGAACGCCAGCGCCAGCACGGCCAGTATTATCAACCATTTGAGCCACTTTTTCTTTTTCTTCAAACCTGATTTCCTCCTGCGGTCATTATCATGCCCTGAATTTTATTCCACAAATTTGAACTGACCATGTAGGAAAAACAGCATCGCTATTAAATCCCGGTCAACAACCGATTATCCGCATTTGACAGCGCGCCCGCGCGGCGATATAATTTAATTGGAATATTTTGTGAGGAGGCGCTCGCGATGCCCGACTATGAAATAATCCGATCCCGCCGCCGCACGCTGGCGCTGGAGATAAAGGACTGCCGCGTGATAGTGCGCGCGCCGATGCGCCTGAGCCGCACCGCGATAGACGCGTTCGTCACGTCGCACGCCGACTGGATAAGCGAGCACATGGCGCGCGCCCAAAGCCGCGCCGCCGCCCATACCGAGCCGGACGAGGCAATGCGCGCGGCGCTGATTGAGCGCGCACGCGCATATCTTCCCCCGCGCGTCGAATATTACGCGCGCATAATGGGAGTGCGCCCCGTAAGCATCAAAATAACCGGCGCGCGCACGCGGTTCGGAAGCTGTTCGTCAAAGGGAAGCATCTGCTTTTCGTGGCGGCTGATGCAGTACCCGGACGCGGCGATCGACTATGTGGTCGTGCATGAACTGGCTCATTTAAGGCATATGAACCACAGCGCGGCGTTTTACGCCGAGATTGCGCGCGTGATGCCCGACTTTGAGGCCCGCCGAAACCTGCTCAAAATTTGACGCAATGATAATTTTACCTTGCATGTGATTGACAGGCGGCTAAAGGAATGGTATACTTATTTAGTCAAGCAGAAGCCCCGCTTCTCACCCGCCGACTAATGCGTCAGGCCGGTTCAATAACCTACCGCACAAGCGGAAGTGTGTATTTTGAGAAGGGACGGCTGCGGCCGCCTATTTTTTTGTCATTAGTGGAGGTGTAAGACTATCAATAATAATGATCTTTTGATCAATGAGGAGAGACGCGACAGGGAAGTGCGCGTAATCGACCAGAACGGCGAACAGATGGGCGTGATGTCCATAGGTGCCGCTCTGTCCCTCGCTGAGGAGCGTCAGCTGGATTTGGTCAAGATAGCGCCCGGCGCGCGTCCACCGGTTTGTAAGCTGATGGATTATGGCAAATACCGGTTTGAACAATCCAAGCGTGATCGTGAGATCCGCAAAAACCAGAAGGTCATCACCATAAAGGAAGTTCACCTGTCGGCCACGATCGACGTGCATGACATGGAGGTCAAGACCCGTCAGGCTCAGAAGTTCCTTGCGGACGGCAACAAGATAAAGGTGTCCATCCGCTTCCGCGGGCGTCAGATAACGCACTCGGAAATCGGCCTTGAGGTCATGAATCAGTTTGCCAACGCCATCGCCGACGTGGGCGTGGTGGAGCGCAAGCCGCTGACCGAGGGCCGCAACATGACCATGATAGTCGCACCGCGCGACGCGGCCACTGCGGCCAAATCCGCGCGCCAGCAACCCAAGCAGGAGGCAGCGCCCGCGCAGTAAGCGCAGCTTAATTTACAAAAGCATCGGCGCTGGGGCAGGGGTGATAGTCCCCGCCCCCATAATTGCCCGGCGGGATGACCACCCGCTGCGTAAGCCAAAATCTGAGAGGAGGAACCAACCGTGCCCAAGCAAAAAACACATCGCGGTGCCGCCAAGCGCCTGTCGCTCACCAAGAACGGTAAGGTAAAGCGCGCTCAGGCATATAAGAGCCATATCCTGACCAAGAAGCCCACCAAGCGTACCCGTAACCTGCGCAAGACTGCGTATGTTGCCGACGCAATGGCCAAGATGGTCAAGAAGCTCATACCGTACAAGTAAGCTGAATCATTCCGTAGGCGGCCTAAGCCTGGCCGCAGAGCGATAAAAATGGAGGCGTAAATTAATGGCTAGAGTTAAGAGGGCTGTTAATGCCCATAAGAAGCGCAGGAAGGCGCTGAAGCTGGCTAAGGGTTACTTTGGCGCCAAGAGCAAGCAGTATCGTGCGGCGTCCGAGCAGGTTCGTCGTTCGCTGCGCTATGCGTACATTGGCCGCAAGCTGCGCAAGAGGGATTTCCGCAAGCTGTGGATCGCGCGTATCAACGCGGGCGTTCGCGCTTACGACATGAGCTACTCCCGCTTCATCAACGGTCTGAAGGTCGCCGGTGTGGAGATCAACCGCAAGGTTCTGTCCGATCTGGCCATCTCGGATCCCGCCGCTTTCAAGCAGCTGGTTGATGTGGCTAAGGAAGCCGTTAAGTAATATCATTCCCCTTCGGACGCGTCCGGAGGGGAATTTTTGCGCCCATTTTTGAGTGTGTCTCAAAAATTCCTGAGTACGCAATTTCGGGCGTCGCTGCGCCATTTC
>USEE01000130.1 GCA_900553645.1 uncultured Eubacteriales bacterium | reverse complement strand
CGGAATCCCGAAACGAATACAGATTATAGCTAGCGTGAGCCGCAAACAAGGAAAAAGCAAGCGCCGCTGGCTCTGGGCGAAACAAGCAACGTAAGAAAGCAGGGCAGCTTCCCGTATATAGCCCTCTAAAAGCGCCTGAACTAAGCAAGTCTTGCGGGAGAAAGACATAAACGACTTTTCTTTGGTTCTTTCTTTTCTTCCGAAAAGAAAGAACACGTCCCCCATAACAGTTAAGTTTTGAAGGAAAACTTGCCTTTTCTCCCCTAAAGTGCTATCATTTATATCAAACAGAGAGTAAATGCAGTGAAGGGAAGAGTAAGTCGGGAGCGCGGCACAGGGAGCGGATAGGTGATTGAGAAATCCGCGCGTGGGAACGGCTGAATGACACCCCGGAGTAGTCCGTAGGAAATGACGGAACGTGGGATCGCGTTAAGGTCGGCAGGAGGGGCGTTTGCCCTGAATGTGAGAAGTGCGGCCAAATGGCCGCGTAAGCAGGGTGGCACCGCGGTCTTTCGCCCCTACATGAGGGACGGAAGGGCGCGTTTTTTTGTACTGCGTTTGCGTGATAGGAGGAATTGCGATGCTTCTTACCCAAGCACCGCGCGGCACGCGTGACGTGCTGCCGGATGAAAGCTATCTTTGGCAATTGATCGAAAAGACCCAGCGCGAAGTGTGCGCGCTGCATGGCATACGCGAGGTGCGTACGCCCGTGTTCGAACATACCGAACTGTTCCAGCGCTCCGTCGGCGATACCACCGACGTGGTGCAAAAGGAAATGTATACCTTTAAGGACCGCGGCGATCGCTCGATAACCCTGAAGCCCGAGGGCACCGCCGGTACCGTGCGCGCATTTATCGAAAGCAGCCTGTACGCTCAGCCGCTGCCCCAGAAGATGTGCTATATCAACTGCCCCGTGTTCAGGTATGAAGCGCCACAGTCGGGTAGGCTGCGCGAGCATCATCAGTTCGGCATAGAGATATTCGGCGCGCCCGACGCAAGCTGCGACGCGGAACTGATCGCGCTCGCACTCGACGTCATCGGCCGCATGGGCGTTAAAAATCTGATGCTGAGAATAAATTCTATCGGCTGCCCCGAGTGCCGCGAAACCTATAAAAAGCGGCTGATAGAGTTTTTGAACGAGCGTAAGGGCGATCTGTGTAAGGACTGCCTTAACCGATTGGAGCGTAACCCGCTGCGCGTGCTCGACTGTAAGGAAGAGGGCTGTAAGCGCGCGACCGTGGGCGCGCCCTCGATACTCGATAACCTGTGCGACGAGTGTAAAACGCACTTTGAAAACCTGAAGCGCTATCTGGACGCAATGGGCATAGCGTATGAGGTGGATAGCCGCATTGTGCGCGGTCTGGATTACTATACCAAGACCGTGTTCGAAATAATCACCAAGGTCCCAGGCGAAAACGGTAAGCCCGACAGCGAACTCACCGTGTGCGGCGGCGGCCGCTACGACGGTCTGGTTGAGCAGGTGGGCGGCCCCAAGTGCGCCGGTATCGGTTTCGGCATGGGCACCGAACGCCTTATCATGGTAATGAAGCAGCAGGGCGTTCAGCCTGAACCCCCGCGCCTGTACGACGCGTTCATTGTGACCATGGGCGACGATGCGCGCGTCGAGGGCATCAAGCTCGCGCGCGAACTGCGCGCAAACGGCATTAAGTGCGACATAGATCACGCCGCACGCTCCATGAAGGCGCAGTTCAAGTATGCCAATAAACTGGGCGCGCCCGTCGTGGCCGTAATCGCGGGCGACGAACTGGCTCAGGGCGTGGTCAAGATCAAGGATATGGCCAAGTCCGAGGAACGCACCATCGCACGCGCCGATGTGGCCGCCGAAATTAAAAAGATGCTCGGCTGATACTCAGCTATTAAATAGGAAGGTGAAATACTATGCCTAGTATAAAGGATTGGAAGCGCACCCGCTATTGCGGCGAACTGCGCGCGTCTGACGTGGGTCAGACGGTTACTCTGGACGGCTGGGTGCAGCGCACCCGCAATCTGGGCGGACTGATATTCGTATGGCTGCGCGACCGCAGCGGTCTGGTTCAGGTTGTGTTCGATGAGGGCGTTTGCGGTAAGGAATGCTTCGAACTGGGCGAAAGCCTGCGCAGCGAATACGTGGTAAGCATCCGCGGCGAGGTTCGCGCCCGCGAAGAGAGCATGAAAAACGCCAAGCTGGATACCGGCGACATCGAAGTATTCGTCAAAGAGGCTGCGCTGTTCAACAAGAGCGAAACCCCGCCCATCTACATCGACGATAATGCCAATGAGTCCGAGACTGTGCGCCTCAAGTATCGCTATCTCGACCTGCGCCGTCCGTCGCTGCAGCGCACCATCCGTATGCGCCACCGCATAATCAATACTATCCGCAATTATATGGATGAGCAGGGCTTCACCGAGGTAGAAACCCCCATACTTACCAAGTCCACCCCCGAGGGCGCGCGCGACTACCTCGTGCCCAGCCGCGTGCATCCGGGCGAGTTCTACGCCCTGCCCCAGTCGCCGCAGATATATAAGCAGCTGCTTATGCTGGCGGGCTTTGATAAGTATTATCAGGTCGCGCGCTGCTTCCGCGACGAGGACTCCCGCGCCGACCGTCAGCCTGAGTTCACTCAGCTGGATATGGAAATGTCCTTCGTTGACATGACCGATATTCAGACCGTGGTCGAGGGCGCGTTCGAGCGTGTGTTCCACGATGTGCTGGGCATGGATCTGCAGCTTCCGCTGCCGCGCATGACCTGGCAGTACGCGATGGATAACTACGGCTCCGATAAGCCCGATACCCGCTTCGAAATGCGCCTGAAGGACGTAAGCGACGTTGTACGCGAGTGCGGCTTCACCGTGTTCGAAAGCGCCATCGCCAACGGCGGCAGCGTGCGCGGTATCAATGCAAAGGGTTTGGCCCCCGAAATGCCCCGCAAGCAGATAGACGCGCTGACCGAACTGGTCAAGACCTATCATGCCAAGGGTCTGGCGTGGGTGACTGTGCAGCCCGACGGCTCGCTCAAGTCCTCCTTCCTCAAGTTCCTGAGCGCCGAGAAGATGGCCGAGCTGGTTAAGGCCATGGACGGCCAGCCGGGCGACGCGCTGTTCTTCGTGGCCGACAAGAACACCACTGTGTATCAGGCCTTGGGCGCACTGCGTCTGGAGATCGCGCACCGCCATAACCTGATACCCGAGGGCAAGTACAACCTGTTCTGGGTAACTGAGTTCCCGATGTACGAGTGGAGCGACGAGGAAGGCCGCTACATGGCCATGCACCATCCCTTCACCTCTTGCATGGAGGAAGATCTGCCCCTGCTCAAGACCGATATGGGCAAGGTGCGCGCCAACGCCTACGACCTGGTGCTTAACGGCATAGAGATGGGCTCCGGCTCCATCCGTATACACTCCAGCGAGGTACAGTCGCAGACCTTCGACCTGCTGGGCATCAGCCGCGAGGAAGCGCAGCACCGCTTCGGCTTCCTGCTGGAGGCGTTCAAGTACGGCACCCCGCCGCACGGCGGATTCGCGTTCGGCATCGACCGCATGATAATGCAGCTGACCGGCGCAGACAGCCTGCGCGACGTAATCGCCTTCCCCAAGGGACAGGGCGCAAACTGCCTGATGATGGATACCCCCAGCGACGTGAAGCCCGAACAGCTTCAGGCGCTCAAGATCAAGGTGGATATGTAATATGTACGCGGCCGTGCGATATGCGCGGCCGCGATTTTTGGCTTAATTGCGCGATGGGTATTGTTTAATTCAGGTGATTTCGGTTATAATAATATCGAACGGAAATCATACTGGAGGAGAAAAACATGCGCAGAACCGGCACTGTGGTTAAGGACGAAAGCGGAGCGCTGAAGCTGAAGATAACGCGGCCGACCGAGTGCGAGCGCTGCGGCATGTGCAAGGAGCAGAGTCTGCTGCTCGATTTGCCTGAAGGCGATTTTCGTGAGGGCGAATCGGTGGACGTGGATATGTCCGCTGACCGCGTGCTGAAGGCGTCGGCGCTCACATACGTAATGCCGCTGGCGCTGCTGTTTGCGGGGCTGCTGCTGGGTGAACCGGTCAGCCGGGCGTTTAATGTAAGCGCAGAAGCGGCCAGCGTGATACTGGGCATAGCGTTCATGGCGCTGGGCTTTGTGGGCGTTAAGCTGATTGCGCCGCACATGGCGCGTAAGGGTGCGCTGAGCATGGATATGACGCCGTGCGGCCATACTATAAGTGAAATCAAGGCCGCGCAGGCAAAAAGTGAAGCAAAATAACGGAGGAAAGCAATATGGCTGAATATGTAACAGAACTTAATGCGGCGACGTTTGACGAGGCGATAAAGGGCGATAAGCCGGTGCTGGTGGACTTCTGGGCGGTATGGTGCGGCCCGTGCCGCATGATGTCGCCGGTGGTGGACAAGCTGGCGGCCGAGTACGCGGACAAGCTGTTCGTGGGCAAGGTAAACGTGGACGAGGTATCCGAGCTGGCCGAAAGGTACTCGGTATCCAGCATACCCACGCTGATACTGTTTAAGAATGGCAAGATGGTCGACCGCACGGTGGGGGCTTGCTCGCCCGCGGCGCTTAAGGCCTGGGTGGATAGGAATATTTGATGGCGACAGGTTTGACCGCTTCCTTCCGAGATGGAGGGGAGCGGTGTTTTTTAATAAAACGTTTAATGCAATATTGACAATCGGATTCTAATGGTATATAATTTAGCCACAACATGTATATTCTAAGCGGCATATCGTTTGACGAAAAAGAATGATTATCTGACTGTACGAGGGCACGCCTATGAAAAATGAATATTACGCGCATACGCGCAAAAATCCTGAAACAGGGGCTATCGAATATCAAACAATTGAACAGCACTTGCGCGGCACGGCGGAGCTTTGCGCGGAATTTGCGGCAAAATTTGGCTGCGCCGAACAGGGCAGACTGCTCGGCGGGCAGCACGACTATGGCAAATGCACGCGCGAGTTTTTGAACCGCCTGCTCAATAACGGCCCTAAGGTGGACCATTCTACGGCGGGCGCCATAATTTGCGCAATGAAGGAACACATACTGATAGCGGGCTGTATCGCAGGGCATCATGGCGGCTTGCCGGACTTTGGCAATATGTACGCGGATACGATGCATTCGAATACGCTGTGCGGGCGGCTCAAAAAAGGCCGCGCCAAAAAGTACGCGGAAAAGTGCGGCGACAGCGGAGTGCCGATGGAAGACATTAAGCCGCATCTGGAAGCGAACCAACTGGCCGC
>USEE01000129.1 GCA_900553645.1 uncultured Eubacteriales bacterium | reverse complement strand
GTGCGCCCGTGCGCGTCATGCCGCTTGACAGCTTAAAGAAGGTTATCCCGTCCATGCGCGCATCGCTTTCGGCGCGCATGAGAAGGGCGCGTCCCAGTCCCATGCCCCGGAACTCATCCGACACCATAAGCCCGATGACCGCCATGTATTCGCCGTTTACCTCCAGCGCAAGCGAACGCCGGGTGCTTATCATACCGGCGACTGCGCCGTTTACCTCGGCCACGTAATTTATGTATCCGCCGCGCGCGGCCATCTGCGTCATGCGCGCCGATACCGCCTCGCCTGTCATTTCCGCATAGCCCAGCGCCGTGCGATAAAGCATTGCAATCGCATCCGCATCGCGCTGCTCCGCGCGCCTTATAATGCAGTCCATATGCGCCCTCCTCACTCCAAAACCCCGCGCAGCCGGCGCACGCCCTCGTAAATCTCATCGGTGCTCAGCCGCGAAAAGCCCAGCCGCAGGCTGTCCCGCCCGCGCCCGTCCGGATAGAACGCGTCGCCGGGCACGTACATCACGCCCGCTTCTTTGGCGTGCTCCAGCCTTTCGCGCGCGTCCACGCCGTTTTTGAGCGTCACGAATACCGAGAACCCGCCGTCGGTGCGCGGCCATTCGGCTATGTCCGAGAAGTTTTCGTCCAGCGCGCCCAGCAGCGCCGTCATGCGCTCGCGGTACAGCACGCGGCTGGATTTAAGGTGGCGCTCCAGACAGCCGCGCCGCAGGAACTCGCACAGCGCCGCCTGTATCACCGTCGATGTGTGTATGTCCTGATTGAACTTTTCGTTGAGCAGGTAGTGATACACCTGCTCGGGCGCAAGTACCCAGCCTATGCGCAGGCCGGGAAACAGCACTTTGGAAAAGCTGCCCGCGTATATGACCACGCCCTCGGAATCCATCGCCTTGAGCGTGGGATAGCTTTCGCCGCGGAAGCGCAGTTCCTCGTTAAAGCCGTCTTCAAGCAGCGGCACGCGGTACTTGGAGCACACGCGCAGTACCTCGCGGCGGCGCTCCATGGGCATGTTTATGCCCGTCGGGTTCTGGTATGTGGGCACGCAGTAGACCAACGCGGGGCGCTCCTTTATTATCTCGCGCTCCAGCACGTCCGGGTTCATGCCCTGCGCGTCCAGATCGACCGCGCCTATGCGCGCCATGCGGCTTTTCAAAACGCCTATCACGCCGTTGTACGTGGGCGCTTCCGTGAGCACGCGCGCGTTTTCGTCCACCAGCACGCGCGTGACAAGTTCCACCGCCTGACGAAAGCCGTTCACTATAATCAATTCCTGGCCGTCGGTGTTTATGCCCTTTTGCCGCATATCGGCCAAAAGATATTGCCTTAGCGGTTCATAGCCGCGCGCGTAGCCGTAATTGAGCAGCCGCCCGTCGTCCGCGGCCAGCACATCGTTCATTATCTTGCGGAAGGCCTGCACCGCGAACGTATTGTGATCGGGCGCAAGCGATGTAAACGAAATCACGCCGCGCCCGCCGTGTATCACGGGCGCTTCCTCCTCGCGGTAGTGGGTAAAGGCGCGCGCCACACGGCTTATGCGCTTTTCCCAGTCTATCGCGGATTCATGCCCGGCGCGCGGCGCGCACGCGCCCTCGCTGACGAACGTGCCCTGACCGCGGCGCACGTATACAAGGCCTTCATCTTCGAGGTAGGCATACGCCGCGTCCACGGTGTTTCGGCTGACGTTTTCCAGATGCGCCATGTCGCGCGCGGAGGGCAGCTTGCCCGCGGGCAGTTCGCCCGAAAGTATCGCGCGCCGGAGTTTATCGCGCAATTGCAGGTAGAGCGGCTTGCCGCCGCCCGCTTCATCGCCAAACAGCGGACACATATACCGCCCTCCTTTGCATATTTTCTACCGTACTATTTTATCCCATTTGCTTAAAATAATAAAGTGCCGCCGAGCCGCTTATTTTGCGATTCGGTGGCACCATTGATGTATTCATGTTAAGTGCCGCTGTTCACGGTGAATTAAAGGGCACTCGCACAGGTCTTATTCGTAATCTATCCGCTCGATACTGAATATCACGGGGCGGGTGCCGTCGGAGCAGCAGGCTATCATCTCGTTTTCGTCCTTCATCCAGCCGTTCATTATAGAGCCGCCCTGCAAGCCCGCATAGATGTAGCGCGATATCGCGTCCCACGCCTCCGAGCAAAACGGCATTTTGGGGCCGCCCGCGACCTTGTCCGCGTCGCCCCGAGTGCTGACCAGCGTATCTATGCCCATGCGCCAGAAGTCGTCGCGCGCGCCGTCGCGATAGAACACAAACTCGTCGCCCACGTTATAGCAGGGACACGCGCCCGCATCCGGGTCGGCGCAGTACCGGCTTTGCAGTTCCGGGTACAGCTTTTTATCGATAACCGTTACCTTTACCTTGTGCTTCATTCTTCCTCCACTAAAAACGGGTCGTTTTCGGGATGCGCCTCAGGCAAACTGAGCGTGGTCATAATCAGCGCATCCTCGTGATTGTCCTCATAATAGCGCTTGCGGTAGCCCACGTCCACAAAGCCGTGGCTGCGATACAGGTTTTGAGCCACTTCGTTGGAGCGGCGCACCTCCAGCGTCATAAACGCCATGCCCGAATCGGCCGCGAATTGCAGCATGTTTTCCATAAGGAGCTTGCCCAGTCCCCTGCCGCGATGAGCTTTGGCTATCGCTATGTTGGTCACATGCGCTTCGTCCACTATGAACCACATGCCGCCGTAGCCGACGACCTTGCCCTCATCCTCAACCACCAGATAGCGCGCGCAGGCATTGCGCTCCAGCTCCTCGGTAAACGACTTGCGCGACCACGGTATCGAGAACGACTCGTGCTCAATCTCCATTATCGCGTCCAAATCGTCCATCGTCATCAGACGGCAGCTTGCGCTCATACCTTCAACCCCTTTGCCAGCCGTTCGCGCTCGGCCTGCGGCGCGCGCAGGTAGAGCGGCTTTAGCTCCAGATAGTCCATCGACTGCGCGGCGCGCTCGTTCGCCAGCGCGCATATCGCCGCCGCGCGCGGGAAATTCATATGCGCCGGGGCAAAGCGCGCGTCGGGGCGCAGCGCGAGTATGCGCGCGCGGTTTGCGTCCGCGCCGTCTCCCATGAACATGACTTCGCCCTCAGGCAATGTGCCTACAAACTCCTCCAGCGGCGCGGCCACGTCATCGCCTATGCGGTTAAACTCCGCGCCGCCCTTAAACGCCGCCGCATATACCTGCGACCGGCGCGCGTCGAACATGGGCGCAAGCGTGCCGTTAAAGCCGCACGCGCCGTATGCCAGCGCCTCCAGCGCGTCCACGCCTATGCAGCGCGCGCCCACCGAGTGCGCCAATGCCTTAACGGTAGTAACCCCAATGCGCACGCCCGTAAACGAGCCGGGGCCGACCGCGCACGCAAACAGGTTCACATCTTTAGGCTGAAGCCCGGCGCATTCCAATGCGCGCTCAGCCATAGGCAGCACGGTCTGTGAGTGCGTAAGCCCATGACGCGCAGTCTCCTCATGAGTAATCGCGCCGTCCTGCATCAGCGCAACCGACGCACAGGGGCCGGACGTGTCCATCGCAAGTATAATCATGCTTCTTCCTCCCCGGGCGCGGCTATGCGTATCATGCGCGCGTAGCCGTCGCCGTCCTCATCCGTAAATCCGACGCGCTCGTCCTCGGGCACGTCGCCCGGCTCCACGCGGTTTACGTAAACCGTGTATGCGTCTGCCGGGTCCAGATCGGCGTTTTCGGGCCATTCGATAACGGCCAGCCCGTCGCCGCCTATGTACTCGTTAAGCCCCGTCTCGAACAGCTGCTCCGGGTCGTCCAATCGGTACAGGTCAAAGTGATAGAACCGGCCGCGCGCGCCGTCGTACTGCTGCATTGTGGTAAAGGTAGGGCTGGTTACATGGCCTTCAACGCCCCATGCGCGCGCCAGCCCGCGCGCGAATACCGACTTGCCCGCGCCCAGATCGCCGCGCAGCAGCACTATGTCGCCCGCGTGCAGGCGTGCGGCCAGCTCATGTGCGATTGCGGTCGTGCGCGCTTCGTCAAATGAATAGTAGGTTTGCATGTTACCTCTTTTACGGCGCTATGGCCGGATGTATGTATTGATTCAGGCTGCATATTGGCAGACCTGTAAATGTTTTACTAAGCCCTGCATATGCGGGGAAAAACGTGATAAACAAGATCGCGTGTACGTGTGGGCGAGGAATACCCCTGCTTGAGCAAGGATATTCTACCCCAATAGTTCTATACCACTTTCTAGTATCACCCCTGCACATGCAGGGAACATTAACGCATCATCAAATTCATGCTGTCAAGTCGAGTATTATCTCTGCTCATGCGGAGAACGCTCTGGCCTTACATTATTGGTTTATTATACTCCCTAGCGTCCCGCCTGTCAAAAGTCCGCAGGTTAAACCACATCATCAACCACCGTACTGATGACTCTTTCAAGCGCCGCCCTGCGCATGTCTCCGTCCATGTGCCAGTGCCAGTCGGGCGCGCCCTCATCCGTCGGGTGCACATCCGACACCACCAGCGCCGCCGCGGCCTTTATGCCCAGGTACGCGCTCACGCTGAATATCACCGAAGTTTCCATCTCTACACACGCCGCGCCGCACTCGCGCCACAGCCGCTCCTTATAGAACGTCTGTCGGTACACTGCGTCGGACGAAACCACGCCCGCGCGCTTTGCATTAAGCGCCGCGCGCAGTTTGTCGGCCAGCTCCGCGTCCGGATACGCGCGCTCTATATGCGAATAATAGTGCAGCGACGTGCCCTCCTCGACCAGCGCCATATCTGGCACGACCACGTCGCCCGCATTAATATCCGGCATAAACGCGCCGCACAGGCCGATCGATATTACGCGCTTTACGCCCAGCGCATGAATCGTTTCCAGCGTATCCGCCGCCTGAGGCGCGCCCCGCCCGCCGTGCAGGAAACACACGTCGCCCGTTGCGTACACCGGACACTTTTGCAAAAAGCGCGGTAAGCTTTGCGTTATCACTTGGCAGTCAAAGTTTTGGGTAAGGTATTCCACGCCGCCGCTCATGAAAAACAGCATAGCCGTTTCGGGCAGTCTTATTTCGCCGCCCGATGCGTGCAGGCTTTGCGCGTTAGCTTTTGCGGTGATTATCGGGCGCGTATCGTCGCATTCGTACTTCCACATGGTTTTCGCCTCCTCCGGATTAGACTAATATAAGGCTGAATGCTGCATTTGTCAATTGTGCCTTGCCCAAAAAAGGGTTCTCCCGCAATCATAGGGGTGTAAAAAAGATCAAGGAATCACCTTCG
>USEE01000128.1 GCA_900553645.1 uncultured Eubacteriales bacterium | reverse complement strand
GGACAGCGAGGTGGAGAGCAAGGCCGTATTCGAGAAAGACGCGCCTTCCGCTGAGGATCTGGTAGACCCTGTGATCCGGATCATTCCGAGCAGGCACGGCGGCTATCCTGCGCAGGGCGGCACACGGACGGCGGCGGATTTCTTTAAGCCGGGGGAGGCGCCCAAGGGTGCAAAGATCACGGCCATCACACCGCCCGCGTCTCCCTCCATTCTGGACAGCATCAGCGTGGACAACGGCATCCTGCGCTACGATAAAGAGGAAAAGCTAGGCGAGCAGCTGAAAACAGATGTCTACACCGTCACCATCACCAGCGATGACTACGCGCCCATTACCGCCCCGCTGACCGTGCGCCAGTATCTCTTTGCAGGCTTTAGAGCAGGATGGGATCTAAGCACCTGGGTCTACGGAGATACCCGCACTTACAAGTGGAAGGCGATAAATCCCGGCGAAAACGGCGCATGGTCGGCGATCATGCAGGAGCAGGGGATCTTTGAAATTTACGAGGAAACCGTTGATACGACCAGCGAGCCGGGAGTGTCCCACTATACGACGAAGGTCAGGGCGATCAAGGCGGGCAATACCTATATCAATATTCTCTATGTGTCCGATACCACGGCGTCGTGGTCGCCATGGAGCAGTAGTACTGTTGTCGCCGGTGGCAAGGTCGTTGTGCGCGGCCTCACCGTGACGGCAGGCAGCGCAACCATCACCAAGGGCGATGCGCTGCCGAAAGACCTTGTGAGCTGTACCGGCCTGCTGGACAGCGAAGGACGCACGGATGACCGGGATACGGTGCTGGACAATGCCATTTCCTATCGGCTGCTTAACGCGAACAACGAGGAGGTTGCAGCGGATACGGCACGCAATACCCCCGGAACCTACACCGTTGTCCCCACTGCCACCCTCAAATCCGGCTGGGACGAGCGGTATTCGCTCAACAGTGTCAACGGCACGCTGACGGTGGAGGATAAGGTCATTGAGCAGTTCCCCATCACCGTGAAAACGGATGGAAACGGCACGGCTTCCGCCTCTCATGCAAAAGCCGTGGCCGGCACGGAGATCACACTGACCGCCCAGCCAAACGCGGGCTATCACTTCAAGGCGTGGCAGGTAGTCAGCGGCGGCGTTGCCATCGCCAACGATAAGTTCACCATGCCCGACGGCAGCGTGGAGATAAAGGCCATATTCGAGCAGGACGCGCCGCCCGCGCCCGTCGAGTACATAGTCACGTTTGACGGCAACGGCGGCACGCCCTCAGTCGGCAGCATGACTACCACCGGCCAGCAGCTGGCGGCCCTGCCCGACGCTTCCCGCAGCGGCAGCTATAGCTTCGACGGCTGGTACACCCAAAAGAGCGGCGGCGAAAAAATCACGACCGATACCGCATTCTCTGCAAATACCGCCGTGTACGCGCATTGGACATACACCGGCGGCGACGATCCGTCCGTCGCTTACTACACGCTGCGCTTTGAAACGGGCGGCGGCAGCGATATTGCCAGCGTGCGCGCAAAGCGCGACACCTACATCGACCTGACCGGGTATGCGCCGACCTGGCGCGGGCATACCTTTATCGGCTGGTACAGCGACCGCAGTCTGACCAACAGGGTTTCCGGCGTTTATCTGACGAAGCATACGACCGTGTATGCAGGCTGGCGCGCGGACGAAAGCACTGGCACAGGCGCGAACCCCTTTACCGACGTTTCCGAAATGGACTGGTTCTACGGCGACGTTATGTTCGTATATGAAAATGGGCTGATGCCAGGCACCGGCGATACGCTGTTCAGCCCGCACGATACGGCGACGCGCGGCATGATGGCGGCCATTCTCTGGCGCATGGAGGGCAGCCCCGAGCCGGAGGGCAAAAACAGCTTTGCCGATGTGGAAGCCGGAGCGCAGTATGCCGACGCGATCACGTGGACGGCGGGAAACGGCATATTCGAGGGCTATGGCGGAGACGGGTTCGATGGCTATGGTGAAGACAGGTTCGAACCGGACGAGCCCATAACCCGCGAACAGCTCGCGGCAATATTCTACCGCTACGCGGGCTACAAGGAATACGATTTGACCGCAGATGAAGACCTTGACAAATTCAAGGACGCGGACGAAATCGCGGATACCGCAAGGGCGGCGATGCAGTGGGCGGTCGCCAGCGGCCTGATGGATGGAAAGCCCGGCGATATGCTCGACCCGCAGGCTGCGGCGACCCGCGCCGAGATAGCCGCCATGCTGCGCCGCTTCATCGAAAAGTATGAACTGGCGCAGGGCATTGCCCCCGGCGGTCTTATGGGCTGGATCGCCCCGGAACTGCTGGAAGCAGACCTGGGCAGCGTGGGTTAGGCTTAATGGGCATACCCCACCCGCGCCTGTCTTGCAAAATGCCTTGCGCTGGCCGCAGGGCGTATGCGGCGCGAGTAGGCTTGCCGAAAAGCATTTGGAAGCAAATGGCATCACATTTAGGGGCGCGGGCAAATGGCTCTGCGCCCCTTCCCGGCTCTCGTTCGCCGGAAAAGGCGGCTGCTCTTTTGAACAGCCGCCTTTCGCCCGCTTTGCCCGGTTTGAACGGGACGGAAATAAATCTGTGAAAAAAGCGCGGGAATCGCCGCCGCACAGACCGCATGACCGGGCCGATGTGGTGCGAATGCGATTTGCTTAGCCGTACCTTTCGCCGCCGCATTGCGCCTGTTGAGCGCCCATGAAGGCCTTGGAGCCTTCATGGGCGCTTTTGCAGTTAGCGGCGCGTTTTGCCGCAGGGGCCGCTTCCCACCGCACTTCGCCTGCATTCTCGCGCGGCTTTAAGCAAAATGCCAAACGGAGTGCGGCGGCATGGCGCTGATTAGCCTGCAAGATCGCGGCGCGCAGTGCGCCCGCGCGCCGCGCTTGTCATTTGGCTTTTCGCGGCGGGCAAAAAAACGGAGCCGCCCGCATGGGACGGCTCCGTCTTATACATCGGCTTATTGCAGCCCTTCGGCCTTCATATGCTCCAGCGCGCGCGCCAGCTGATCGGGACAGGAAGTGTTGCCCTGACAGGGTATGCCCTTGAGCCGCGCGATTACCTCGTCCACCTTCATGCCCTCGGCCAGCTTTGCCACGCCCGCGGTGTTGCCCTTGCAGCCGTTTATGAAGCGCACCGACTTTACCGTGTCGCCGTCCAGCTCGATCTCTATGGCCTTGGAACAGGTGCCCCTGGTCTTGTATACGTACATTACGCATTCCTCCAAAGTATAAATTGGTTTTAGACTGATGAAATTATACTCTGTGCGCGCGGCGCGTGTCAAGCGGGCGCGGGTAAAGCGCGGGGGAAAGGGTTTGCCTGATCGGCGCGTCAACGGCAGGGCGATTGTCCCTGCATACAGCGTGTCAACGGCGGCTATGCCGGCTCGGAAACTGGGCGCGCTGCACTGTTCTACCATATTTATTAGCCCGTAGTGTAAGGATCAGGCCTCTTTGTGGGTTCAGGTACAGGTGTGGGTTCAGGTACAGGTGTGGGTTCAGGTACAGGTGTGGGTTCAGGTGTGGGTTCAGGTGTGGGTGTAGGCGCGGGTGTAGGTGTGGGTGTAGGCGTAGGTGTAGAAACTGCCGGCCACACTATCGGGTTGGGATTTTCGACTATGCGCACTTGCGCTGTGGCGCGAAGCCCGCCCTCGGCGTACACGGTTATCTGCCACGTATCCAGCCGCGCGGACATGCCCGCCAGCGCCATCAGGCGCGGCTTGCCGTTTATGCGGTATATCGAAAACAGCGTGTCGTATTTGCTGAACGTCCGGTTTTCGGGGAGCGTGGAATGCGCCTCGCCGCCCGAAAGTTCGACCGAGTATTCCAGCTTGACTCCGCTAAGGTCGAACGGATCGCCGTACTGGTCGAACCCGTATATCCTGATCGCGGTACTGTCGCGCGTCATTACTTCGGCGTGATCGGTTTCAAATCTGATCGACGTGAGCAATGGCGCTTTGGAAGGCTCGGCGGTGGGTTCAGCGGTGGGAGCCTGCGTCGGCTGCGCAGTGGGCTCAGCAGTGGGAGCCTCGGTGGGCTGTGCGGTGGGCACGGGCTCATGCGAGGACACGGTAAAGCTGTGCGCCGGGTCGTTCGATTTGAAGTGCAGCGTATACTTGCCGTCTAAAAGCGCGCTGTGCAGCTCAATAGACCATGTAAGATCGGCAGTTTTGCTGATCGACTTAAAATAGATTGTGCTGCCGCTTTTGTCGGTAAGCCAGAAGTTGTAACTATTGCTTACAGTGGGCGGAGTGGTTTTGAAACGCACGGTCAGGCGGCTTGCGCCGTCGTAATCTATGGCGGCGATGGCATATGCCGCCCGTGCGTTTGCCTCGACCGCTTCGGCGTTTGTGTGAAGCGCGGCGTGGCCTGCGGCAAACGCGGCGACGGGTACCAACTGAAGCATTAGCGCCGTCAGCAGTACGAATACGATGACAAATCGCGATTTGCCCTTGGTCATGGGTAATACCTCCTTTGTTTTTACTTTATACCTTTTTATACGGTAAAGCCGGGGAAATGGCTAATCGCCGGAAAGATCAGTTTCGGGATTTTCGGCTGTCGACTTATAATGCTGGCAGTCGGGATGATTGCAATCACCTCTCAAACAGCCGAACTCGGGACATCCGCAATCGGCGCAGCGTTCCTCATCTGTCGGCGGGTCAGGCCAAACGATGGGGAACGGGTTCTGCGCCGTCTTGAAAGTGATGGTATCGCTAAGTCCATCGCCTGCCTTAACGGTTATACGCCACTCGACCTGATTGCACAGCCATTGCGCCAGCATCATCAATCGGGGCTTGTCGTTTGCGCGATAGATCGATACTATAATATCGTCGTCGCTGTACGTATGCTGTTCGGTCATGTAGGAAGTCGCGCCGTCGGTGCGGTTTAGCTCCATCGAAAGCGGCACGTCCGCGAGACTGAACGCATTGCCGTATTGGTCAAAGCCGTTTATGCGCACCTCGTCGCTTTCCCTGTCCATGACCGAGGCGGAGCTTGCGCTCTATACCTCCAAGGGCTGGTTCCAATCCGCCAATCAGGTGAGCGCGCTGCTCTTCTCGCTCTGCCCGTTCATCGTCAAGGATGTGATCCGCACGCCCTCCTGGAAGAATTCCCTGCTGCTCTGCCTGCAGGTGCTCTCCATGATCCTGCTCGGGACGCGCACTGCCTCCTGGGGATGCGTCATCATCATCCTGCTCATGGGGTTATGCGCGCTTGTGCTGCATATCCTGCACCTGGAACGCCTCCCAAAATGGAATGTACTTCCGCTCCTGCTCGTCATCGTACTGTGCGGCGCGGCGCTCGGCTATGTCT
>USEE01000127.1 GCA_900553645.1 uncultured Eubacteriales bacterium | reverse complement strand
CAGCTCCAACTGAGCCGACTCCAGCGTCAGTTTGTCCGAGCGCTTTGCAAAAGCAAGCTCAGTTTCAAGATAATCTATCTGCTGCCGCAGGTTCTCTGCCTGTTCTTCGTCGTCGGTCTGGTCGAGCGTGGCCAGCACGTCGCCCTTCTTAACGACATCGCCGACTAAGGCAGTCACCGTATCGATCTTGCCGTCCACCGTGAACGAAAGCTCCTCGGTGTAGGGCACGACTGCCGCGTCGTAGTAGCTCATGTTGTATATGTCCTGCCGCACGACCTTGGCCGTGTCCAGCCTTACGCCCACCGGCTCGATAAGCTCCGGCACGGCGGCTTCCTCGGCCAGCGCGCATCCCATCAGCGTAAGCGCCGCAATCAGCAGCGCCGCAAGTGCTTTTTTCATATTATAAGTGCCTCCGCGTCACGCGAGTATGATTTCGTCGCCTTCGTTCAGCCCGGATACGATCTCGGTCTGACTGCCGGTCGAAAGTCCGATTTCCACATCGACCATGTGCCGCAGTCCGTCGTCGCCCAGCACGTACACAAACGAGCGCCCGTCCACGGTCGATACCGCCTTGGAATTGACGTACAGCGCCCCCTGCCGCGAGTCCAGCAGCACTGAAACCGTGCCGCGGTCGCCCGATTCCAGATCGACCGCGGGCTCAAGCAGCTTCAGATACACTGTCTGCTTTTTAGCGTCCGCGTCGGGCGCGGGCAGTCCCAGCTCCTCGGCGCTTACCACGCGCACGGGATATTCAACCTTGCTGCACACCACGGTGAATTCCTCGCCCACGGGCAGAATGTCAAAAAACTCGGTTTCGGCGGTGAACATGCTGGACTCGGTATCGGACAGCGTTATGAAGGTGGAGTTCTCGGTTGACGTATCGCCGTCACGATAGCTGCGCAGGTACATTACCGTGCCGTCCATGCCCGCCACCAGCTGGCGTTCGGCGCGCTTTTGTTCCAGCTCCTCCCGGCGCATTTGCTGTATCATCAGCGAATCACTTATCGACTGAATGTTCAGATCCAGCTCGGCGCGCTTTTCCTCAAGTGTCTGCGCATTCTTGCGCGCTTCGTCGGACAGCGTTTGCAGGTACAGCTTGTGGCGATTAAGAGTCAGTGCGGTCATTTCATTTGCCTGACGCAGGCGCATCTCCAGCCGCGCAATCTCGGATTCGCAGTTTTCAATATCGTCCTTTAGCGAACCCATCTGCAGTTCGGCCAGCAGCGTGCCCTTGGTCACATAGTCGCCGCGCTCGACATATATCCCGGCAAAGTACAGCCCGCCCACGCCGAACGACAGCTTTTCCTCTTTAACAGGCTCGTACCGACAGGATATTGATTGTGTCAGCTCCAGATCGCCGCGCAAAACGGGCGTGAGCGTGTATTCAGCCTGCTGATAATCGCGCAGCACCGGGGCGGAGCGGACCTCCTCCTCGGGCAGCATCGAACAGCCCGGCAGCGCAAGCAGCGTCAGCGGCAGCAGCGCGCCGGCGATTACTTTTTTGACATTCATACGCGTATGATCTCCTTATACTCAAAAGACGGCAATCCTTAATGTATGTGCAATATTCTATCACATCAAATGCCGACACACAACCCAAAATGCGCCGCTTCGGGCGCATCGTAAAACTAAACAGCGACTTTGTGAAAAAATAAGCCGACAATATGTGCGCAATGTCAACTCCGGCAGCATTTTGGCGAAATACCATGTAATATGTGGTTGACAGAAGCATCCGCTTTATGTAAAATGCACTTGTGATGAAAATCTGCGAAAGGAAAGCGTATATATAATGAAAAAGCAGATAGTAAGTCTGGCACTGGCGGCGGCGCTGATGGCGAGTGGCGCACTGGCAAGCGCCGACGCGCTTCAAAACGGCGCGCCGATAGTAAATATCGATTCGCTCAAAACTCAGGATGCGTTCACTCACGACGAGACTACCGGCGCATGGAACCTGATTCCCAACCGCACGCAGGCCGCGCTAGAAGCGATAGGCAATGGCTATGGCCGCTCGTCCGGCGATGGCACGCTGTTTATGTACGTGTCGCTGGAGGGCAACACGCTGGACAACACAATTATGCCCACGTTGAACGTGTGCATGATAAGCGGCACGGAAGTGAACGCGGGCGCGGTATCGCTGTTGATCGACGGCGTGCGGTACGACTTTGAAACCGCGTCCGAGGTAAGCGCGATCGGCTCCTACCGCACCGAGATGATGCGCGCGCCGCTGAACGCGGACGGCATATCCATGCTGAGGGCGATGACTGACGCGAAGGAGTTCTCCGTAATGCTGCACGGCGCCGAGCGCGTAAAGAGCTATACCGTTAAGGTGCGCTCCGACAACGACTATTCCACCGCGCGCGCCGAGATGCAGGCCGCGTCGGCCGACTGCGTGCGCGAGGCGCTGGCCATATACGACGCGCTGGGCGCGGGCGCGGACGCAGAGCGCGCCATATCCGATTGGGAGGACGCAAACGATAAGACCTGCGCCTATGTCTCAACCGAAATATCCGCACAGCCGCGCGTGTCGCTCACGCTGGATAAAAACTTCGACGTGCTGAAGCTGGGCGATTCCAGTAAGTCCGTGCGCGAATTGCAGGAGCTTCTGCGCGACGAGGGCTACATGTACGTCGATCCAAGCACGAGCTACGGCGATCAGACCCGCGCCGCAGTCAGGCGTGCCCAGCTTGCACTGGGTTATGTGCCCACCGGCAGTGCGGACGCGGCGCTGATAAACGCCCTCAAGACCGGCGCACAGCCTGACACCGGCGATGCCGCAAAGCCGCTCAGCGTTGCAAAGACCGCCGAGGGCGACACCGCCGCCGAGCCGGGCACTATATACGAAATTGCGGACGCGGCGCGCATAGAGCTGGATTCGTACCGCTTTGCAAAGCGCGTAACTCCTTCGGACGGCGACGAAACCTCGGCGATAAGCGCATCGGACAGCGATAACGTGCTCGTCTTATTTGAGGGCACGCTGGAAAGTCTCGCGCTCGCCGAGAAGGACGCATCGTGGGACTACTCCGCGACGCTCACGCTGGACGGCAAGTACGACTATGAATGCACCTTCGCGGTCGAGCAGAACGACGGCCAGTCGTTCGGCACGGCGCTGCTGCCGCTGAGCAAGGGCAAGTTCATCGCCTACGCGGAAGTGCCCGCGGCGGTTCAGACGCACGGCGGCGCATGGACGCTCACACTGGAGCTGGGTGACACGGCGCTTACCTATACCGCGGAATAATCGAATATACAACTGCGGCGCACGCTCCCGACATTTCGTATGGCGTGCGCCGCTTAATTTTGCTGAGGCAGTTTAAGTGGCTTTTCATGTAAAGGCAGGAGAGCAATTCTTAGTCAAACACAACGCGGCGCTCGCATCTCATAACTAGAGGCAAGCGCCGCCTTATCATATCCAGACCTTACTTAGCGCACACGGTAAGCAAATCGCCTGCCGTGAGCGCCATGTCCGCGACAACCGCGTCGCCGTCGCAGTTGAACGCAATCGCCGTATCATTTACCTTAACCGCCGCAGCCGAACCCAACGCGTGTTCAAAACGCCGGAGTTTGACCAATCCGTACAGCACGTTCAGTCGGACGCACTCCGTACTCGTCTCGACCGTGCCCCACGCGCCGTCGATCGACCAGAAGTACCTGCCGTCGTGCATCGGCTTAAACCCGATCATGCCGCGCGTCATATCGAACCGGAAACCGCTGTAAGTCAGCAGCAGCGCGTAACTCGCCATCGCGCGCGCATAGCTTGCGCCGCATTCGATCTCGCTGAACGGGTTGCGCTTCTTGCCGTCGTATCGGTCGCGTATCGCGCGCACGACTGTCAGCGCCTCGTTCTCCATGCCGCATTGCAGCAGGCTCCCCGCATATGCGTATTCGAATCCGGTCATGACTTCCTCAGAGTAGGGGATGGGTATCGCGGGCTTTTTGACATTTTCGTCCCATGCGCATATTGTCGCGCCGCTTTCGCCGTTGCACGCGAATATGCGGCAGGGGTTGTTCAGATCGCACATGTTCTTGAAGTTCAGCTTGTATATGCTTTTAAGCGCCTTTTTGCGGTGGTCAGGCTCGAATATGTTTCCAAGTCCGATGAGCCCCGCGTGCCAGTCGGCCACCACCTGATCGATTTCACACCCGTCGCCGATCTGATACTTGATTTCGCCGTTTTCCTCGCTCCAGTATTCATTTACGGCCTCGCCGTCCGAACCTGCGCTGAACCGCCTGAGCAGCTCCTTGTCGGCAAGATCGATTGCCTGTACATAGTGCTGGCCGTTGAACGTTTCGCGCTCAAGCAGCTCGTGCCCGCGCTGATAAAGCTTCGCATATTCCTTGGCCGCGTTAATGTCGCCGACCGCCTGCGCCATATGAGCGCCCGCCAGCAGCGCGCCGTGATAGAAGCCGGTCAGCCAGCTGTTTGCGCCGAACAGCTCCACGTCCAGCGTGTGGTGCTGCCGCCCGGTTATTACGCCGGTGCGTTCCGCGTCCCACTTGTCCTCGTTCTCGCCGCTCCATGCGTATTCGATGCAGCTCTTTATCCCCGGCCACATGCTTTTCAGCCACTCGTTATCGCCCGACAGCTTCCATTCGCGATAGCACTTCATGACCGTGCCCATCTGGCCGTCTACGCACGCGCGGAATGCCTGTTTGTCTGCGCCCAGCGGCAGCATCATGCGGAAGTGCATCAGTCCGCTGTTTTCCAGCGAATATTTAATCTCGTTTTCGCGCACGCCGCGTTCCAGCTTCGGAAACAGGAAGGGCAGGGCATAGGCGTAATTCCATACGTGCTGGCAAGTACCTTCACAACTGCCCGCGTCGCGGTTCACGCCTTCCCACGCGTAAAAGTCGCCGCCTGTAAGTCTAAGGCAGGTAGTGCTTTTGAGTATGCACAGATTGCCCTGTATCGCGTCGATGACCGCCCTGTCCAGCGTGGACGAGGACAGCGCGTCCGCGAACATCTGCGACTGGCCGAGCAGCCTGTCCCACTCCTTAAAGCAGTACCGCGCGCAATCGACCGCGCCGCTGAATAGCTTTGCATAGTAATTGTGCCAGTCGGGTGCGTCTCCCTTGGCAATGCGATTGCCCCAGTACTTTTTGTAGTTGGGCCTGAACCAGCTTATTATAAAGCGAACTTTGCGCGCATCGCCCGGCTCAACCTTCACGCTTGCAGTCAGCGTGCATATGTCGGGCTTTTTGTCTGAGGGTGAGGCATATTCGCGCGGCTTGATCGGCCCGAACGCGCCGAAGTCGTTCATAAACATAGTCATATCATCGAACCAGCCGCTGCGGTACCAGTAGTCCTGATGCGCTGCGCATTCGCAGTCGGTTGCCAGCGCCAGCTCGCCATACGCGCATGAGGC
>USEE01000126.1 GCA_900553645.1 uncultured Eubacteriales bacterium | reverse complement strand
GGCTTTTGCGCGCGAACAGCTTGTATTTTTAGGGCTGGAGGCATACGCAGACATGCCCGCGGGCAAGATGCCTTACGGCGCGCGCAAGTCGCTGGAGATCGCGCGCTGTCTGTGCATGAAGCCGCGTCTGATGCTGCTGGATGAACCTGCCAGCGGACTTAACACTCAGGAGGCGTTCGAGCTGGGTCGAATGATACAGCGGCTGAATAAATCCGAAATTATCATCGTCGTGATCGAGCACAATATGGCGTTGGTAAGGCAGATAGCCGATCGCGTGATACACGTCGAGGGCGGGCGCGTGAAGTACGCGCTGGGGCAAGGCGAATGGCTCGGCCAAGCCGAAACGGATTAATATCTGCCGGTTATATATTACCGCTTATTATATTACCGCAGACAAGCGCCGAAAGCTTTTTGAAAGGCGGAAATCTTGCGTATGAAAAAGACCTATGTTACCACAATGCCCAACCATGTGGGCGCGTTCTTACAGGCCAGCCGCCGCATTGCAGCGCTGGGGCTGAACATAACGCGCGTGAGCTATGACAAGGCTGTCGATCTGCACACGCTGTTTATCGAGGTAGAGGGCGAGGCGGACGCGCTGGGCCGCGTGGACGCACAGCTCAGCGAGATCGGCTACTTCCAAAGCGCCGCCGACCAAAGCAGCGTGGCACTTATGGAGTTTAGGCTCCCAGACAGGCCGGGCGCGATCACGGCTGTGCTGGAGCTTATCGCCGAATTTGGACTGAACATATCGTTTATGAGCTCGCACGCCGACGGCAGCGGGTATCAGCGCTTTCGCATGGGTCTGCTTGTGAACGGCGGCGGCGTACCAGACGAGTTCATGCGCCGTGCGAACGCGATTTGTCCCGCGCGCGAGCTGGACTACGCCAGCGCCGGGCGCAACTATGACAACAGCATATTCTATTCGTCGTTCGTGAGCGGGCTGGCAGGGCGCATGGGTCTGGCCGCCGACAAGCGCGACGAGCTCATGATTAACGTGAATCTCGCCATGCAGACGCTGGACGAGCATTCGCTTATGCCTTACCAGACGTTCGATTACATCAGCCGCTTTACCGACATGCTGTCGCGCTACCGGGGCGACGCGTTTGCGCCGCGCGTGAACCGGTATGAGATAACCGGCCAGACCACGATAACCGTAATCGAACCGCCCTGCGGCAGCAATACCACGATAATAAAAAGCGGCGCGGACTACCTGTTCGTGGACACCGGCTATGCTTGCTACCGCGACGAAATGCTTAAACTGATACGCCAGCTTGTGCCCGAGTTCGACGGCATCAAAAAGACTGCGCTGATTACTCATGCCGACGTGGATCATTGCGGCCTGCTGCCCGATTTTGACGAGGTGCTGATGAGTGAACGCAGTCTGGAAAGCCTGACGTTGGAGGGCGAGCATCGCAGTGCGTTCCGCGAACAGAACGAGCTGCATGCGCCCTACATACGCATATGCAAGCTGCTGACCGGCTACATGCCGCCTGAGCATGCAAAACTCCGTGCAGTCTGCGGCGCAAAGACGGTCGATTCGCCGCTCACACCGGCGGGCAGGTTCTCATTCGGCGATTTGCACTTTGAGGTATACGAGGGCGCGGGCGGCCATCTGCCGGGCGAAATCGCGCTGATAGACTATGACCACGGCATAGCGTTCACGGGCGATATATATGTTAATATAAAGGGCATGACCCCCGAGCAGAGCGCGTATAACCGCTGCGCACCGGTGCTTATGACGTCGGTCGATACCGATCCGCGGCTTGCGGCGCGCGAGCGCGGGGCATTGATGCGGCGCATGGGCGCGGGCGAGTGGCGCATATTCGGCGGTCACGGCCAGATGCGCGAGTACAACGTCGGCGACGGCCAGTAAATTTGTTCAGGCAGGAGGCAAGCCATGCTATCGATAGAGTCGGTCAGCGTGAATTATGGCGCGCTGCGGGCACTGCGCAGCGCGAGCCTTACCGTGCGCGCGGGCGAAATCACCGCGATAATCGGCCCGAACGGCGCGGGCAAGACGACTCTGCTAAACGCGGCGATGGGCGCATTGCCGATAAGCGGCGGGCGCGTCGTGCTTGCGGGCGAGGACATAACGCGCATGACGATGCTGGAGCGCGTGCGCCGCGGACTGGCGCTGTGCCCGGAGGGGCGGCAGGTGTTCCCGCGCATGACCGTGGCCGAGAACCTGCGCATGGGCGGCTATACGCTTGCGCGGCGCGAATCAGAACTGCGCATGGAAGAAATGCTGGAGGAATTTCCGCGGCTGAAATCGCGCCTTAAGCAGCAGGCGGGCACGCTCTCGGGCGGCGAACAGCAATGGCTGGCGATAGCGCGCTCGCTGATGTGCCGCCCCAAGCTGCTCATGATGGACGAGCCGACGCTGGGACTTGCGCCGGGCGCGGTGGAGGAGCTGCTTGAGCTGCTCACACGCATAGCGCGGTCGGGCGTGACGCTGTTAGTGGTTGAGCAGGATGTTGAGGGCATACTGAACATTGCGGGCGACGCGTACTCGCTCGCAAGCGGCGAGTGTACGGCGTTGGGACGGGCTAATGACTTGCTGAATGACGAAGCGTTCCGGAGGGATTGGTTAACGGGGGAGTAGTATCCACTGCACGCCGTTTAATTGAATAATCGCCTAAATATTTGAATGGTTGCTGCATCCGAATGTGGCTTAGTCTGAAACGACAAAAGAGCGAATCCATTCTATCGTTTTCGATAGTAAAGATTCGCTCTTTTAATATGTACAAATCGGTTATTCCTGCGCGGCATCAGCCGTTTCGCTTTCGCACCAGGCCAATCCCAGACTGCCTATGCCCAAATGCACGCCCAGCACCGGCCCCAGCTTGCGCACGCAGACCTCATGTCCGGCGGCTTCCACGCGCAGTTTAAGCTCGTTCATGTACTCGTCGGCCATGAAGCCCTCGACCACACAACGGCAGGGCGCTGCGGGCAGTGTCTTTAGCAGCATCTTGTACTGATCGTGCCTGCCGCGTGCGATACCGCCCGCGACTATACAGCCGTCCTCGCACTTGAGTACCGGGCGTATATTCAGTATGGTCGATATGGACATGCGCACGTTGCCCAGCCGTCCAGAACGTCTCAGCGGCGTTATGTCATCCACGGTGAATGTGGTATGCACGCGCGAACGCATCCTGCGCAGCGCGTTGGCCGTCTCATGCAGGCTGAGTCCCTGATTAATCAGCCGCCGCGCCTCCAATATCATCATGTACATGCCGCCGCCCGTGGTCATGGTGTCCACTACGGCGATATTTTCCGGGTCGGTCTCCTTGGCCGACATGCGCGCGTTGCCATACGTGCCCGACAAACGTGAGCTTATAGTAAGGCAAAGCACCTGCATCCCGGAATCAATGAGATCGTTGAACGTACTCATGAATGCCGAGAACGTGGCCTGAGACGTGCGCAGACGGCTCAGGTTGCGCGCGATGACCATCTCGAAATTGCCGCTGGTGTCCATATAATTTTCATTGTAAGACGGCTGGCCGGGCAGCGAATACGACATCGGCACCACGGTCACGCCCAGCCGATCGGCCTCGGCCTTGTAAAGACATGCCGACGAATCGGTGACTATGGCTATCATACCTCCGGCCTCCCGATTCTGCGGAATTTTTCATAGCGATTTTGGAGCAGCTCGTCGGTGTCGCACGCCTGAAGACGCGCGATGGTTTCTTCAAGCGCACTCTTCATCTCAGTATTGACTGCCGCAAAGCCGTCCTTCTCGCTGATTACGCGTTCGACCACGCCCAGCGCGCTCAGATCGTCCGCGGTCAGCTTCAGTACCTCGCTGGCTTCCTTAACGCGTTTGGCGTCCTTCCATATGATGGAAGCCGCGCCCTCAGGCGATATTACCGAGTATATGGAGTTCTCAAGCATCCACACCTCGTCAGCCACGGCCAGCGCCAGCGCGCCGCCCGAGCCGCCCTCGCCAATGACTATCGATATCACCGGCGTGCGCAGTTCGGCCAGCGTGGCCATGCTTTCGGCGATGGCCTGACCCTGGCCACGCTCCTCCGCGCCCATGCCGCAGTACGCGCCCGACGTGTCCACAAGGCATATGACGGGGCGATGGAACTTTTCGGCCTGCTTAAACAGCCTTATTGCCTTTCGATAACCCTCAGGGTTGGCCGAGCCGAAATTGCGGCGCACGCGCTCGTTTGTGTCGCGGCCCTTTTCGATGCTCACTATCGTGACCGGCGTGTCGTTAAGACGCGCGATTCCGCCCACAATCGCGTGGTCGTCGCCGAAGCGGCGATCGCCGTGCAGCTCTATGAAATCATCGAATATGTTCTTTATATAATCGGTTGCGGTCTGACGGCCCTTTGCGCGCGCGGCCTGTACGCGATCGTATGCGTTCATACTTCGCTTTCCTCCCGGCCGCCGTGCAGCCTTATCAGTCGCTCAAGCATCTGCTTCATTTCGCGCCGGTCGCATATCATATCGACAAAGCCCTTCTCCAACTGAAACTCCGCGCGCTGGAAACCAGCGGGCAGCTTTTGTCGGATGGTCTGTTCGATAACGCGCGGCCCGGCAAAGCCTATTAGCGCGTTCGGCTCGGCGATGATTATGTCGCCCTCCATGGCAAACGACGCGTCCACGCCGCCCGTGGTGGGGTCGGTTAGCACCGCTATGTAAAGCAGTCCCGCATCCGAATGCCGACATACCGCCGCGGTGGTCTTGGCCATCTGCATAAGGGAAAGTATGCCCTCCTGCATACGCGCGCCGCCCGATACGGTAAAGCCGATTACGGGCAGACAGCGGCGTGTGGCTTCCTCGAACAGGCGCGTTATCTTTTCGCCGGTCATCGTGCCCATCGAACCCATCATGAAGAACGGATCCATTGAAAATACGCCGCAGGACATGCCGCCTACGCGCGCAAAGCCTGTAATCACGCTTTCGTTTTCATTGGACGCGGTGCGCGCTTTTTCCAGCTTGCCGTCGTATTCCGGGAACGACAGGGGATTGCCCGACTGGAGCGACGCGTCGATCTCCTCAAACGAATCCTTGTCAAACAAAAGCGCGATTCGCTTGCGTGCGCCGATGCGCATATGCGCGCCGCAGTAGCGGCATACGTAAACGTCGCCGACTAACTGGTCGTCCGGCAAAAGTCGCTTGCAGTTTGTGCAGGCAAAGCTTTCGGCCATTACGCTTTGTCCGGCGTCCTCAAGCGTGTTGCGCGGCCTGCGGAACAGATTCTTTGGCAGCATTTGTGTCACTTCCTTACAGCTTCAGGCTTTCGATAAACGATGTGGTATACGTGCCGTCGATGAACGCCTTTTCGTTTATCAGGTCGGATTGCAGCGAGCCGGTGTGCTCAACGCCCTCGATAACCATCTCGCACAGCGCGGCCT
>USEE01000125.1 GCA_900553645.1 uncultured Eubacteriales bacterium | reverse complement strand
AGATGTTAGTGCCGAAGGTGTTCCAGGAGTTCCAACCCATAGGTGCTCTCTGAGCTATCATATGAAAATCCATCCTTTCGCATATGCGCAGTATATTTTCTGGGGCTTGCTTCAAATCGCCGTTATACGCTTTCGCCGATTCTACACACGCTGCTTAGAATCAATACGCAGGCGGCGAAGCGGAAACTGCGCCGCCCATGATTGCGGATTCAGGCGCTTTTTGAAGCTGCCCGGGATTACTTGAGTACTACCTCGTGGCCCGTGCGCGCGGACTCGTAAATGCCGTCGAGTATCTTCATCAGCGTTACGCCGTCCACAGCGGGGTTACGGCACTCTCCGCCGTTCAGCACGCAATCGACATAGTGATTGATTTCGTTTTCAAACAGGCCCTCGAAGCTGAGCGCGGTGGGCGTGGCCAGCTCCACATTGGTCATATAGCCGTTCATCTCGGAATAGATGGTCAGCTCGGGATCCAGCTTTGCGCCGGCCTTGGTGCCGAACAGCTCTATCGTGCCCTTGTCCTTTTCGATATTCAGGCTGAAGCTGGCCTCGATCTGAAGCACCGCGCCGTTGTCGAAGCGTATCATGGCGCTGGCAAGATCCTCGACGTTGAATATATCGTGGCTACTGCGCGAATCCGACTTATAATCGACCTCGCTCTTTATTTCGTGACGGTCGCCCAGCTTATTAAAGGTAGCGCCGTACACGGACACGGGCTGATGGCCGCCCATCAGGTAACGGCACAGGTCGATAATATGCACGCCCAGATCGATCAGCGGGCCGCCGCCGGAGCGGGTCTTGTCGCCGAACCAGCCGCCCGGGCAGCCCTTGCGGCGCAGGTAGGTCGCCTTGGCATAGTAAATATCGCCAAAGTAGCCGTTATCGATGAAGTCCTTCAAAATGGCGCAGTCGTTGCCGAAGCGGCGCACGAAGCCGATCATGAGGAGCTTGCCGTTCTTTTCAGCGGCTTCCTGCATACGGCGGGCCTCGTCGGCGTTCATGGCCATGGGCTTTTCGCACAGTACATGCTTGCCGGCGTTGAGCGCGGCGATGGCGCACTCGGCATGAGCCGCGTTCCAGGTGCACACGCTTACCGCGTCCAGCTCGGGGAGTTTAACCATTTCGTTAACGTCGGTGAACAGGCGGGTCACGCCGTATTCCTTGGCGCGGCGCTGCATGGCCTTTTCATTTATATCGCACAGCGCGTATATCTCGACGTTGGGGTTGAGCGAATATGCGCGCAGATGCACGCCCGAAATGTTACCGTTGCCGATAACGCCTATTTTGAGTTTCTTATCCATTCGTATATCCTCCTAATTGGAAGTGTCGGTATGTTACAAGTATAACCCATGCTTTCGATTCAGTCAATCTTGGCTTGCTTTTTTAAGGGCGTTTGAAGCTAAAACGCGCTACTATTTTGCAAACGCGCAGTTAAATAGGTATAATCTGTTAACCCTGAGCGGACTTAAACAGCTGCCAGAATTCGCCGTGCAGCTGGCGGCGGAACGGGAACAGCTTGCTGCTTTCGCGCGTAGGATATACTCGGTTGGTCAGCAGCACTACCCAGTAGCCGCTGTCCGGCTCGATCATCATGCTGGTGCCGGTGAAGCCGGTGTGGCCGAAGCACCTGTCGGGCACCTTATCGCTGAAGAAGCACAGTTCACTGCCCGCGATCTGGAAACCCAGGCCGCGATGCTCTTCTTCGCCGGGGGTGTAATTCTGAATGGCCATCTCCATTGTTTCGCGTTTGAAGTAGCCCTCGCCCATCTTGGACAACATACCCGCGAACTTAATGCCGTCGTTAAGCGACATGAACACGCCCGCGTTGCCCGATACGCCGTTCTGGAAGCGCGCGTTTTCGTCATGGACTATGCCAATCCACGGCTTGCCGGTCTTTTTGGATACCTCGGTCGCGGCGCACACGCAGTCGTGCGGGCAGTAGCCGGTCTCGGTCATGCCCAGCGGGCCGAATACGCGCTCGTTCGCGAGCTGATCTAAGGGCTTGCCAAAGCGGTGCTCCAGCATCTTGGTGAGCAGTATGTAGCCCATGCAGGAGTAGGCCGGCGCCGTGCCGGGCGCCTGCTGCAGTGGGTGATTGAGTATGCACTCCAGCGTCTTATCGGGGGTATCGATGAGCTGTTCCAGCTTGAAGTCCGGATACAGGCCGCCGGTATGCGTCATGAGCATCTTGACGGTAATATCGCGCTTGTCGGCCGGGGCGAACGGGAATTCGCCGCCCACGGTATCGTCCAGCTTGAGCGTGCCGTCCTCCAGCGCCTTGAGCGCGATCATGGTCGGGCCGAGTATCTTGCTGAGCGAAGCCATGTCGTAGCGGGTGTGCGCATCAACCGGCGCATCGCCGGGCAGCGGAGCCTCGCCCACGAAAGATTCGGCCAACACTTCGTCCTTTACGCCGATTGCACATGCGGCGCTGGGGAAGCAGCCTTCTTCCCTGCCCTTCCTTAGCATATTATCCAGTTTTTCCTGAAAAACCGCGTTCATAATACGTGTCGCCTCCAGCAATCACATTATTCGTACCATATTATAGCGCGCATTCACTCCATGCGCAACCGACATATTTCCACAAATTACACTCAGCGGTGCGCGCGGCGCAACTTTTTTTACATGCGCAATTGACTGTTCAGGGCGACTGTGCTATTCTGTTATATGGCTTAGTGTACGCACTTGCCGGAATAAGAGGTTACATATGATTAGCGACACAATCGAAGGTATAATACTGCGCCGCTCCGCGCGCGGCATGAGCGAGCTGAGCCGGTACATGCCGGCCGGCTTTTGTGCGGAAGCGGCGCGCGCGATTCTTGGCTGGCGCAATGGCGGCACGGTAATCATTGCGACCGGCTTTTACGTAACCGGGCACGCGGAGACCGACGGCCCGCCCGGCACGATAGCGCTGTCACGCGCGCTGGGCAAGCTGGGCTTCGATGTAATAATTGTTACCGACGCGCAGTGGCGGGGACTGTTTGAAAGTGAAGGATTATCCGCGCGCTATTTTGAGCCTAACACTGACAGGAGTGAGTTTGACGCGCTGCTTAACGAATTGCAGCCCGTGGGGCTTATATCGGTTGAGCGCTGCGGCCGGACGCGCGACGGGCGGCACCTGAACATGCGCGGCGTAAGCATCGACGCGCACAACGCGCCTATCGACATACTGTTTGACATTGCCGCATGTCACATACCCACGATAGGCATAGGCGACGGCGGCAATGAAATTGGTATGGGCTGTGTGGCCGACGAGATTCAGCGCATATCCGGGATTGAGCCATGCGCGGTATGCGTCGATCATCTTGTGATTGCAACCGTGTCAAACTGGGGCGCGTATGGGCTATGCGCGTATCTTGGGTGTATGCGCAGTTTGGCGCTTGTGCCTGAGTTTGGTGAAATGTGGGATATTATTGCGCGCATGGTTGAGCGTGGGTGTGTAGACGGCGTAAGCAAGCTGCCTTCGATGAGCGTGGATGGGTTTGATATGGACGTTGAGCGGGAAATACTGGATGCGCTGGCTGAGGCGGCGAGACTGTAAACATTAAAATACATAATATATTTCAGGAGGCAAATCATGCTGGATCTGGGCAAAATGGATACCGAAAAGCGCAACGAACGCACTATGCACATTGACGAAATGTCTACTTCCGAGATCGTGGCGCTGATAAATTCCGAGGATCATCGCTGTGCCGAGGCGGTCAAGGCGGCTCTGCCCGAAATCGCGCAGGCGGTCGATATAATATACGGCAAGCTGCATAACGGCGGGCGTTTGATTTACTGCGGCGCGGGCACGTCGGGGCGGCTAGGCATACTGGACGCGTCGGAATGCCCGCCCACCTACGGTGTGGATTCCAGCATGGTAATGGGACTGATCGCGGGCGGCCCGGGCGCAATCATCAATGCGGTCGAGGGCGCGGAGGACGACGCGGCTTTAGGCGTAAACGATCTGCGCAGCATTGAATTCGGCGCGGGCGACGTACTTGTTGGCATTGCGGCCAGCGGGCGCACGCCTTACGTTATCGGCGCGATGGACTATGCGCACGAGATTGGCGCGCCGGTTATCGCGGTGGTATGCTGCTCGGGCAGTGAGATGTCTAAGCACGCGGATGTAACCATTGCGGCTGTGCCCGGCCCAGAGGTTGTGACAGGCTCGTCGCGCATGAAGAGCGGCACTTGCCAGAAGATGGTGCTTAACATACTATCCACCTCCACGATGATTAAGCTGGGCAAGGTATACGGCAATCTGATGGTGGATGTACGCGCGACCAACGAAAAGCTGCGCAAGCGTGCCTTGTCGATAGTGCGTTCGGCGACCGGCGCGGATGAAGGCGAGGCGCAGGCGGCGTTGGATGCGTGCGGGCATTCGTGCAAGACGGCGATTGTGATGATACTGGCCGGTATGACTGCGGATGAAGCGGCCAAAGCGCTCAAGGAAGCGGACGGGCGCGTTGCGGGCGTACTGGCGGCCAAAAAGTAAGAGGAGTTTACGATAATGAGTTACTATTGCGGATGGGACGGCGGCGGGACCAAGACCGAGGTATACTGTATAGACGAGACGGGCGCGTGCATTGCGGACGAATGCTTTGGGCCGCTCAACTTCAACGGCGTACCGCGCGAGCGTGTGGAGCAGACTGTGCGGGACAGCCTGGCGTTTATGAACAGTCTTCCCGGCGGCCTAAATGCGTGCAAGGCGCTTACAATAGGCATGGCTGGTGCGAGCAATCTTAAAGCGACGCAGGGCATGAACGATTTTGTACGTGCGGGCGGCTTTACGGGCAAGCTGGACGTCATCGGCGATCATGTGATTGCCTTAGCGGGCGCGATACGCGGTGCGGGCGCTGTGCTGGTTGCGGGCACGGGTGCGGTATGCCGCGCGCGCAGTTCAAGCGGCGAGTCCTACGGTGTCGGCGGTTACGGTTATCTGATCGACGATTTAGGCAGCGGATATGCGATCGGGCGCGACATACTGGCATCGGTTGCGCGTGCGGACGACGGGCGCAACGCGCCGACGTGTTTCACCGACATGGTATTCAAGCGTCTGGGCATAACGAACATTCGCGAGATGATAACGTGGCTATACAGTCCGGACACAGGCAAGCGCGAGGTAGCGTCCTTAGCCCCACTACTAAAGGAAGGTCTTGAGGCAGGCGACGCGGCGGCGCAGCAGATAGCGGAAAAAGCGGCCTACGACCTCTCCGAGCTAGCCATAACGGCCTGGAAGCACACAGGCGATACCGACTTCGAGCTAGCCCTGACCGGCAGCATCCTTAACCACTACCCCACCATCCGCGCGCGAGTAATCGAAATCTGCCAGTCCAAATGCCCCGGCATCAACATCATCAGTCCCCGCCACTCCCCCGCTTACGGCGCGGCCATG
>USEE01000124.1 GCA_900553645.1 uncultured Eubacteriales bacterium | reverse complement strand
CCGTTACTCCTCAACCATAACCGTAACGATCTCGTAAGGCTTGAAGTCGAGAACTACCTGACCGTTTTCGATGGGGAGTTCGCGGTCTGCCTGTTCCATTAGGTTGGTGAGGTAGACGTGCTTGGCGGCGGGGAGAGTCAGACGGGTTTGGACGCGCGCGCCGTAGCATTCGTACATGCGGACGATGGTGTTTTGGCCGTCGAGCTGCTGCTTGACCGATTCTATGATTACGCCGGGGGTGTCGGTCGAGTAGGTGGTCAGCTCCTGTTCGCCATTGCCGCCCGAGACATGCGCGGTCATGGGCATGTTCAGGCTGTATGCCTGCGATACAGTGTTGCCCTTGCGCCAGTCGCCCATGTGCGGCATCAGCGAATAGGTGAACGTGTGTAGGCACTGGTCCGCGTCGGGCGCGGGATGCGTCGAGCTCTTGAGCAGCGTGAGCGCCATAGAGTTCTCGTCGATCGAGCAGCCGTACTTGCAGTCGTTCAGGATCGATACGCCGTAACCGCTCTCGCTTACGTCCATCCACTTGTGATGGCATACCTCAAAGCGCGCTACATCCCACGACGTGTTCTTGTGCGTCGCGCGCGTTACATTGCCGTACTGTACGTCGTAAGTCGCCGCATTGTAGAATACGTCGACCGGGAAGTGCGCCTTGAGCAGGTACTGCTTCTCCTTCCAGTCAACCGTCGTCGCAAAGTCAATGCGCGGCAGCGTCTTGTATATGATTATGTCCTGAGCAATCGTCGAATGCTCATAGGCATACTCCGCACGCACAATCGCCAGAACCGGGCCGTTCGCAACTACCTTAAACGACTTCAGATCGTCCACAACCCAGCTGTGCTCGTTGTAGTAGATGTTAATGTCCCAAGCGTCGTAGTTGTGCGGCTTGTTCTCGTAGCAAATAATGTCGTTGAGCGGCGCTTTTGCAACCTGACGGCCATTGCGCAGGTCGATCAGCGACTTTATGCGGCCCTTGCCGTCAAACTCGCCCTTGAAATAAGGCGTTTCAAAACCGCTCTCAGTAACGCTAAGCTGCTCAGTCGATTCCTCGCCGCAGACATACTCAAACGCCTTAACGCCCATGGCCGGCACACCCGCAACCGCCGCGCAGCAGCCGCGCACCGTGCGCTCGACCGGGTAAACGTTGCCCGCCGCATCCTTCAGCGCAGTCACGCCCGCGGGCGCGTCGAACCACAGCACGTCGTCGCGGCGCTCGTCCATCGAGTTGAACGCAACTACATCGCCCGCCGCATGGTCGGATATGACCTTCTGCGCAGCCTCTTTAAGCTCCTTTAGCTTGTCAAAGCAGCCCGCATAAATCTTGTCCGAATCGTCGTATACCTTCTTAATAGAAGAACCCGGCAGTATGTCGTGGAACTGCAGCGTCAGCACGCACTCCCAGATCTTGTGCAGCATGTCGGCCGGGTACTCAAGGCCAAACTTCTCGGCCAGACTGCACCACAGCTCGGTTTCGCGCAGCTCGATCTCAATCTTGCGGTTGTTGCGCTTGTTCTTGGCCACGGCGGTGTAAGTGCCGCGATGGTATTCCAAATACAGCTCGCCCGACCACTTGGGCAGGCGCTTGTTGCCGCCTACGCGCTCGTCCAGCTCCTCAAAGAACTTGTGCGCGGTGCTCGGGCGCGTCTTGGGCATACCGGGCATCTGATGCGACATGCGGCGCTGGTACTCCAGCATCTTTTCGGTGGGGCCGCCGCCGCCGTCGCCAAAGCCGTAGCTGACCAGGAACTGATTGTCCACGTCCTTTTGCTGGAAACGGTTCCAGCCGCCAGCTATCTGAGACGGGTTCACATCGCCGTTGTAGGTGGTGAAGTAGCTCAGCGCGTGATGCTCGTCGCCCACCAAATCGCGCGTGGGCACGAAGTGAGTCAGTACCTCCGACCCGTCCAAGCCCTTCCACATGAAGGTGTCGTAGGGCGTCTTGTTATACTCCGACCAGCTCAGCTTGGTGGTCATGAAGTACTTGATGCCCGACTTTTTAAGTATCTGAGGCAGTGCCGCCGAGTATCCGAACACGTCGGGCAGCCACAGTATCTCGTTTTTCTTGCCAAACTCCTTGCGGAAAAACTCCTGACCGTGCAATAGCTGCCTTACCAGCGATTCGCCGCCCGCAAGGTTGCAGTCGGCCTCCAGCCACATGCCGCCCTCGCACTCCCAGCGGCCTTCCTCGACGCGCTTTTTGATCTCCTCGAACAGCTCGGGCGCGTCCTCCTTAACGAACTTATACAGCACCGGCTGGCTGGACATGAATATATATTCGGGATAGCGGCGCATGAGCTCGATAACGGTGGAGAAGGAGCGCACGGCCTTATGGCGGGTCTGCTCCAGATCCCACAGCCACGCCACGTCGATATGGGTATGGCCGACGCAGTTGGCGATTACCTCCGGCTCCTTATCGCACAGCTTATCGTAGTATTCGCGCTTCATATACTCGCGCGCGGCGTCGACCGACTTATAGAACTCATCCGAGCCGGGGTCGCGCAGGTCGAGCTGATTGAGCGCGTCGCTCATCGCCTGGAACGCGAGCAGGCGCGGGCGGGTTTCGCGGGGCAGCAGCTCAGCGGCCTCGAGCGGCACGCGCACGTCGTAGTAGAGCTGCATCACGTTTTCAGCCACTTCGATGGTACGCGCGCGCATCCGGGCGAAATTACCCGCGCCGGTCTGGCAATAGCCCTTTAGGTAGATACCAAACACCGTACCGGGCTTAACGTCGCTGCCGAGCAGCACGGTAGTGTGATTAGTATCGATCGCCTGGCGCACCTTGCCATCGACATAGGCGAGGAACTGGGGATTAGTAGCGTCCCAAGCGCCCTCACAGCCGGTGGTTATCTCCAAAAACAGCTGCTTCCCGGTATAGCCCTCGGGCGCAGTCACATTAAACCTGAAATCCCACCAGCGATGTTCGCCGCCCCACTCGCTGCCGTTTACGAACGGCTGCCACTCACTAAGGCTATCGTCATGCAGCGAACGCGCCCTGAGCGCGCACTCGATGCCCTCGGCATCGCGCGCCCGCTCCACAGCCAGTGTACGCACCTCGTTAAGCAGGCGCTCCACTCGCTTATTAAGCAATTCCATTTCCATAAAAAAGTACCTCCAACACCAATGCGGTTGTCCGCACAGTCTTACATATAAATAGTAATACTTTTTTGTGTCTAAATCAAGCACATACGCAAACAGTGCAAACCGCAGTACATATTCGGATAAAATCGTAATATCGGGAAAGGCGACGTCTCCTTTCAACCCAAAACCAAAACCGTCCGATCACATGACCAGACGGCTCTTAAAAATCGAATATTGTTGTCTACGCCCGTATGCCGCTCTTGAAATCGAACCATATGCGCCCGGCGAAGTGTACGCTGTCGAAGTCGCATACCTGTTTAAGCGCGCGCTCGTTTTGGACGCGCACTATGTACGCCGCCGCGCATAGCAGCGCGCACGCGGCCAGCGCCGCGCCGAACAGCAGCCGCGGCGACATTATAAGCAGAAGCAGCACTCCCGCCGCGCCGACTGCGCCTACGCCGAACGCGGCGCGCGCGAGGGTTATTCTGCGCTGATACTTTTCCATCAGCGCCAGCGTATCGCGCTTTATGCGGCGAATCTCCTTTTCGCAGGTACCGGCGGGCGCGGTTTTCTGACTTTGCTGCGCCTGTTTTAGCCGCGCCTCCAGCTCTGCGCGCACGCGGCCTTTCTTCGCTGATCTGGAACCGACGTTACTCATGCTAACGTCCCCCTATCGATATGCGCAAAATCAAACATGCAGGTTAAAGGCTGTGACTACATCATGTTTCACAAAAATCTATATATCTTTAGAACATTATAGCGTACACCGGAACGATTGTCAACTCGTATCGTTGTCAACTTTTGGGCATTTCCGCATTAATGACCGAACGATTTCGGGGCTGTTTTTGGCGGCAGGGCTGAGGCAGCCTGCCTGCCCTTAAATAAAAAACAGGAGGAGGCATCATGCCTCCTCCCGTGTGGCTAGCGTTTTTTTGATTTTAGTCGGCGTCGGTGGTATCGGCCTCGGTGGTGCTGGCCAGAACCTTCAGCGTTACGTCCACAGTTACCGTGTCGTAATCCAGGCTGGAGTTGGTGTTATAGCCGCCGTTGCCGCCGAAGAAGCCGCCATAGCTGTTGCCGTAACCACTGCCATAGCCGTAGCCGCTGTTGCCGCCGTAATAGTTATTGTAGGCCGAGTTGAGGATGGAGATAATCGCGTTGGTGTTCTTATAGCGGAGCACGGTAACGCTGATGGTGTCGCCCTCCTCATGAGTATCGAGAACCGCGGTCAAATCGTGCAGCGAGGAAATGCGGGTGCCATCGACCTCGGTGATGAAGTCATAAGCCTTGAGGCCAGCCACATCGGCGGGGCCGTCCGCGGTTACTTCACTGATGACTACGCTTGCCGGCGGCCAGCTGCTGATCGGATCGTCCGGGCCGCTGAAGGTGCCGCAGGTTATGCCCAGCGCAGGACGGCGAACCTCGCCATAGTCGATAAGCTGCTGAGCGATAGGCAGGGCGGTATCGATCGGGATAGCAAAGCCCAGGCCTTCATAGGTCGTGGTGGAGTAAGAGCTGCCGGTGTACTTCAGGGTATTTATGCCAACCAGCTGACCCTTGGTGTTAAGCAGGGCGCCGCCGGAGTTGCCGGGGTTAATGGCCGCGTCGTGCTGAATGGTCTTGACGGTGCGGGTGAAGGTATTCGCCATATCGCGTTCGAGCGCGGAAACGATACCCTGCGTTACGGTATTGGCGAGCGTGCTGCCGCCGGGGTTGCCGATAGCGATTACGGTTTCGCCGACCTTCAGGTCAGCGGAGGAGCCTATATCGATCGCCTTCAAAGTCTGATCTTCTACCTTCAGCACGGCAATATCCGTACCGGAGTCAGTGCCGACCAGACTAGCATCGACCTTATCGCCGCTGGGGAGCAATACCTGATAGGAATTACCGTCCGCAACGACGTGGTTATTGGTCATGATATAGCCATCGTCGGAGATGACCACGCCGGAACCCTCGCCGACCTCGGCCTTCTGCACCTCGCCGGTGGAGCGCGACCACTGTTCGGTATAGGTGATTACGCCCACAACGGAGTCAGCGCACTTTTCATAGACCGCAATCGCGGGGCTATCGTACTGGGTAGCGTCGCCCGCGGCATCAGCCTCGGTCTGCGCGGTGGTTTCGGTCTGCGCCTCAGCCAGCGCGTTATTCGCGGCGGTATTGGCGCCAATGCCGGTCCCTAGCATAGTAAACACAGCCGCAACAGCAATCAAACTAATTACCTTATTGAGCACTCCGCTCTTTTTATTCTTATTATCATTTTCTATGTGCCTCATATTCAGCACCTCCTGACAGCTGTTAGTATAACACGCCTTTTCGGACATAGTATGAACGATCCGTGAACGCCATCGCAACTGTTTTCGAACGAAATATGGACAAAGTTTGAACGGGTGCGGGGGATGCTGGGGGAACGTGTTCTTTCTTTTCGGAAG
>USEE01000123.1 GCA_900553645.1 uncultured Eubacteriales bacterium | reverse complement strand
AATATAACCAGTATCCAGCCCGCCATAAGCCCGCGCTCCACCATCATAATCATGACGGCGGTCACAAGCAGCTTATCCGCGATTGGATCCATGAACTTGCCGAAATCCGTGACCAGCCCGCGCGAGCGCGCGATATGCCCGTCCAAAAAGTCGGTAAACGACGCGGCCGCAAACAGCAGCACCGCGATAAGCCCGCACGCGCGCCCGCCCGCCATCATAAGCGCGACGATAACGGGTATCATGCACACGCGCATCATTGTCAGCCGGTTGGGCAGGTTCACTCGCACACCCCCTGCAGGTCGTACTCCTCCGCGCCGGTGATTTTGACGCTTACGTACTCGCCGGGCTTCAGCTCTTTATCGCTTATGAAGAAGATCTTGCCGTCGATTTCGGGCGCCTCCAGCATGGAGCGGCCATAGTACGTGAGCCCCTCAAAGCCCTCAACCAGCACCTCATACGTCTTGCCCACGCGCATCTTGTTGCGCTCGAGCGATATTTGCTGCTGAATAGTCATCAGCTCGTCCAGCCGGCGCTGCTTGATCTCCTCGGGAATCTGGTCAGGCATCGACGCGGCGGGCGTGCCCTCCTCGGGCGAGTAGGTAAACGCGCCCATGCGGTCGAACTGAATCTCCTTTACAAACTCCTTCAGTTCCTCAAACTCTTCCTCGGTTTCGCCTGGGAAGCCCACTATGAATGTAGTGCGCAGGAACATACCGTTCTTGCGGCAATTGCGGAGCAGATCGCGGATGGTATCCGGGTTGCCGCGGCGGTTCATGCGCTTTAGCAGGCGCGCGTTTATGTGCTGAAGCGGCAGGTCGAGGTATTCGCACACCTTGGGTTCATTGCGCAGCGTCTCGATAAGATGCTCGTCCACGGTATCGGGATAGGTATACAAAACGCGCACCCAGTGCACGCCCTCTATCTGAGCCACGTCGTGCAGCAGGCTGGCAAGCAGCGTCTTTCCGCCCTCAAAATCGTTGCCGTAGCGCGAGGTATCCTGCGCGATAAGCGTTATTTCAGTCACGCCCTGCGCGGCGAGCTGGCGGCACTCGTCCATGACTTCATCATACGGGCGCGAGTGATAGCCGCCGCGTATCAGCGGTATCGCGCAGTAGGTACAGCGGTTGTCGCAGCCTTCGGATATGCGCACATAGGCGCTATACGATGGCGTGGTCAGCACGCGCCGTCCGCAGCCGGTCGCGCCGCAGCGCCCGCTTACCTCGACGGGGTGCTGATGGCCGCCGTCGGCGCAGCGCATTACGTCAACCAGCGCGTCAAAGTCCCTTACGCCCACGAACGCGTCTATTTCTGGCATTTCGGCCTTAAGCTCGGCGGAATACCGCTGCACAAGACAGCCGGTCGCGATCACGAGCCGACACCTGCCGCTCTTTTTATACCCGGCCATTTCCAGCAGCGTGTCTATGGACTCCTCCTTAGCGGGGTCAATGAAGCCGCAGGTGTTTACTATTATCGCGTCGGCGTCCGCGGGATCGGGCGTTATTTCATATCCCGCGTCCGCGAGTTTGCCCAACATAAGCTCGCTGTCCACGCGGTTCTTGGAGCAGCCCAGCGACACCATGCCAACCGTCTTTATCAATTCGATCATATCCTTTCCGTTTTAAGGGGCGGCGGCGCGGGTCATTCGCCCGCGTCTTCGTACAGCCGCTTGTATTCTTCGCGCGATATCAGCACCATGCGCGGCTTTGCGCCGTCGGCCGCGCCGATTATGCCGCGCGCGGTCATGTCGTCCACTATGCGGCCGGCGCGCGCGTAGCCTATCCTCATGCGGCGCTGGAGCATGGATATGGACACCTGCCCCAGCTCCACCGCTATGCCTATTGCCTGGCTCAGCAGCGGGTCGCACTCGTCGTCCTTTTTGTCTTCCTTTTCCGCGTCGGACTGCTCGGCGCTTTCCATCTGCTCGAGTATGTCGGGGTTATACACGGCCTCGTGCTGGCTCTTTATGAACTCGGTCACGGCGGTTACTTCCTCGTCGGTGACGTTCGCGCCCTGCACGCGCTGGGGCTTGCTTACGCCCTGCGGGAAGAACAGCATGTCGCCGCGTCCCAGCAGCTTTTCCGCGCCCGCGCCGTCGAGTATCGTGCGCGAGTCCACCTGCGACGCGACGGTAAAGGCTATGCGCGAGGGTATGTTGGCCTTTATGACGCCGGTGATTACGTTTACCGAGGGGCGCTGCGTCGCGATTACAAGGTGTATGCCCGCCGCGCGCGCCAGCTGCGCCAGGCGGCATATGGCGTCCTCCACCTCGCCCGGCGCGACCATCATCAGGTCGGCCAGCTCGTCGATTATTACGACTATCTGCGGCAGCGGCTTTTCGCCGTCTTTGAGGTTATTGTTATAGCCGCGTATGTCGCGCACGCCGCGCTCAGCGAACTTCTGATAGCGCTCGGTCATCTCCAGCACGGCCCAGTTGAGCGCGCTGGCGGCCTTCTTGGGATCGGTCACGACCGGCACCAGCAGGTGCGGCACGCCGTTATACACGCTCAGCTCGACGACCTTGGGGTCGATCAGTATCAGCCTCACCTCGTCAGGCGTGGCGCGATAGATTATCGACATGATTATCGTGTTTATGCACACCGACTTACCCGAACCGGTTGCGCCCGCGATAAGTACGTGGGGCATCTTGGCTATGTCGGCGATAACCAGCTTACCGGCGTTATCCTTGCCCAGCGCGACGGCCAGCTTGCTCTGCGCCTTGCGCGCCTCGGGGCTGTCCAGCACGTCGCGCAGCGTGACCATTTCACGATGCTCGTTAGGCAGTTCGATACCCACGGCGGACTTGCCTGGTATGGGCGCTTCGATTCGCACGGTGGTCGCGGCCAGATTCAGCGCTATGTCGTCGGCCAGACCCGAAATCTTGCTCACGCGCACGCCGGGCGCGGGGGTCATCTCGAACCGGGTTATCGCAGGGCCGCGGCTCACGCCCACGACCTTGGCCTGTATGCCGAACGACTGAAGTGTGTCCTCCAGCTTCTGCGCCTTTTCCGCGTCGAGCTGCTGCTGCTCCTTGAGCGACACGCCGCCCTGCTGGGAGAACTGAAGCAGATCGATCGGCGGGTAGAAATACGGCTTGTCCTGCGGAATCTCCTCCATCGCCCTGGGCATACGTATGGGCGTGCCGTCGGGGCGGGTTCCGCTGCCCACGCCGCGCTCCAGATCGGCGCTCACGGGCGTGTACATCGCCACGCGCGTTGCGGTTTCGGGCACGATTTCGGGCGTATGCTGCACCGCTATTTCCTCGTTCACGCCGCCCTCACCGGTGTAGCCGTCGAAGGATATGTTTTCAGGCTGGCTATCAAACTCAGGCAGTTCGTCCAGCTCATCCGCCTGAACGTTTTCAGTCGCATTTGCAAGCTCCGCGCTCATCGCGGGCACAGCCATTGCGGGGCGCGCGGGCTGAGCGGGCGCAGTGTAGGTCGGTTCAGCCAGCGGCTCATACTCGGCGAGCTGTTCCGGATGACTGGGCGCGGACACCGGCTTAGGCTGTAAAGGCTGCGTTTGAGCGGGCGCCTCGCCATATGCCTTAACCGGCTGTTCAGGAGCCTTATAATCGGCGAGTTCGTCCTCCGGTTCTGCCGCGGGCGCATCGGCGGTCAGCGCGCCCGGTTCGGTGTAGCGCTCGAATGGCATACCGTCCTCATAGTCCGTACCGGCGGCATAGGCGCTGCCGGGCGCGGGCGCATTGGCGAACACCGGCGCAGAATTGCGCGCGGCAGACTGTGCGGCTGCGCGCGGCTCATCGTCCAGCGGCTCATACGGTGCGTCGTATTCCGCGTCATAGTTATCGTTTGTATAGGCGGCGTTTGCAGTGGGCTGTTCCATGCGGGCGGCCTCGGTGCGCATGTGCGACTCGGCTATGCGGCGCACGGACGCGCTGGCGTGGCTCAGGTGTTCGTCCGCGTCGTAGCTGCGGCCGCCGCGCAGCGGACGTATGCTGATTTCGTCCAGCGAGGGCGCGGGCGCGGGCGAATCGTGCGCGGGCGCGTCGTTGGCGGGCGGCACGCTTACCTCGTCCAGCTCCAGCACACTGCGGGGCGCGTCGGGAAGCGGCGACACGGCGTAGCCCTGCGGCGCGTATGACGCGTCGTCGGGTGCAGGTGTGCTGCCCGGCTCGTCATAGCCGCTGAACACCAATTGCGGCGCGCCGTCCTGCTTAGGCTGTTTTTCCAGCTCCTGCGCGGGAGCAGTGCCGGTCTTTGTCAACACCCTGCCGGGCACTCTTTTGTCAAGAAACATTGGAACACCTTCCTGCGCCATGCGCCTTTTCATTTCATCAAAATATGCCTGCTGATCGCCGCGGCTGCGCGACTTAACGGCTTCCAGATCGTCCTCCATCACCGGGCGGGCTTCGGGCCGGGGACTTTCGGCCGGCGCGGACTGCTCATCGCCGACTGCCGCGTCCGTATGCGCGGGCAGCTGATGATTGACCGGCGCATCAGCCTCGCGCCGCTCATCTGAATAATCGCCGTAATCCTCAACGTTAATGCGCTTATCGGCCAGCTCACGGCAGCGGCGTTCGAGGTCGCTCACGCGGCTGCGCGCGTCCTCCTGGCGGATGCGTTCGTCCTGCATAAGGCGCTCGTGCTGCTCTCTGCGTTCGCGTTCGCGTTCCTCGCGCGCGACTCTGCGTTCGAGCGACTGTGCGCGCAGTTCAGCCTTTTCGCGGCCGCGCACCTGTCTGCGCTGTCTATAATCGTCCATGCCGCCCGCGATATGTTCGGATATGCGTTCGCCGACCTCGCGCATGGATGTACGGCTAAGGCAAATTGCGATCACGGCCAGCACCGCAGTGAGCGCGATAGCCGCGCCCCACTTATCCAGCCACACATACGGATACCAGCAGGCGACTGCGCCGATTGCACCAGCGCCGGCGCAGGTATTCACGCCCTCGCGGTAGGATGCGCGGATGAACTCTCTATACGAGTCAGTCAGCATAGTCTGTTCAACCGCGTCGGCCGAGAACGTATGCCATACGCCGCAGAACACGACGGTCCACAGCACCGCGAGCAATGCGCGCGCGGGCCGAATCCGTTTACGTCCCACGAACGTAATAACCGTCCCCAGCCCCACGAGCAGCACGGGCATAGCATAGCTAATCATGCCCGCCAGTCCACGCAGCACTGCGCGCAGATTATCGAGCGTCCGACTTTCCACCCCGCCCTTTGCCCACATCAAATACCCGGCCAGCACACCCAGTGCCATAAACACAACGCCTATCGCCTGCGAAGCGCGTCCATTCCCGGAGGGCGCTCCGGCCTTACTCTGCTTACTATTATTAGTTGTCTTAGGTTTTGCCCTGCCTCCGCGGGCAGCCTGGTTCTTCTTCTTCGCCATGCCGACCTCCGCAGCGGAAACGCCCCGCGTTCCCATGTTTTATGTACCTACCTATTATACAGCAAACCTGCCCTCCCTGCAAAGGCGTACGTGTGTTCGCAAACGACTTTTAACACGACGTTCGGTGTGGGTGTGGGGATGGGGGTACGTGTTCTTTCTTT
>USEE01000122.1 GCA_900553645.1 uncultured Eubacteriales bacterium | reverse complement strand
CAGCATACTAGTGCCGGTCTGGCGCGCGTTTACTCGGATGAATCGCGCGCCGTCCAGCTCATGACACGCATTCAATGCGTTTTCAAGGAGATTTCCCAGCAGCACGCACAGCGTTGGCTCAGGTATTATCGTCTGATCGGCCATATCGAACGATACGTCCACATCCACGCCCGCCTCGATCGCCTTCTCAACATAATACCGCAGTACCGCGTCTACCGCAAAATTCTTGCAGAACGTGCGCGTTGAGTCCGAAGGCAGATTTGCACCGTACTCGCGCACATACGCCGCCAGCGCGTCCATATCGCCGCTGTCTATGCAGCCCTGTATCGCCATAAGGTGCTGTCTCAGGTCGTGCCGCGCGCGCCGCGTCTCCTCCATGCGCGATTTCAGCATCGCGTACTGGTTGCTCTGTATGGTCGAAATTTCCTCAAGCCGCCGGATTTCTTCCTCGCGCTCCAACTGTTTTTGATAAGTGCTGACCGCATAGACCAGAAAATAGCTCGTCAAAAACATTATCGCCATCATCATCAGGCGCGCGATTACCGAAATCGGCTTGTATGGGTTGGCGTACGTGAAAATCATGACCATGGTTACGGAAAACAGCGGCAAAAGCCAGATTGTTTTCCACATGCTGGGTGCTTTCGTCTCGAACACCAGATTCGCCGTGCGCATTATGTAGTGCGCCATGAACGGCAGGGATAAGATGAACACGCCCAGTGTCGTCAAGCTGAACTGCAACGTACCCTCGCTGACCGAAAAAAATTCGTTGGCGAGATAGGCCGTCGTGAATATGTACATGAATGCGATCTTGCCGCGCTCCATCTTGACCAGATAGAAAAACGTTATGACCGCTATCGGCATGAATATCATATTGGCGGCGTGCGCGTTTAAGCCCGAATTTATAAGCAAAGTCATGAGCAAAAGGCTGGCCGCTTCCTCAATAATGAGTATCAGCGCCAGCATCCAATGCTTGACGCGCAAGTGCCGGTAGAAAGGCAGATACGCAAACAGGTGAAACGGCATTGTCGCTAAAAATTCGCTTAATATTCGTTCGCTCATACTGAGCCTCCTCTGGCCTGCGCGAATGACCAGTCGAAAAATTTTTCGCGCACGTCGCGGTATTTCAGGCGGCTTATGGGAAGCTGTATGCCGCCGCTGAGTATAAAACTGTCCGGAGTCAGCTTTTCAACCGACTCGAAGTTCACCAGCATACCCTTCATGCAGTCGCAGAAGTAAGGGTACTGTATCAGCATGTCAGCAAACGCGTTCCAGCCCATCGACACTATCGCCTGACTGCCGTCGGTTAAGTGTACGTAAATCCTGCGCCGGTTGTTTTCGGCATAGGCGATTTTGTGCAGCACCAGCCGTTCGTCACCGCGCTGGCCGGGCACAAGTATGGACTGCTCCTTCTCAAGCAGCGCCGTACCGCAGCGCTCGAATGCCACGGCCAGCTTTTCATCGCTGTACGGTTTGACCAGGTAGTAAGACGAATCGACCTCATAGCTGTCCACCGCAAACTCGGTAGACGTGGTTATGAATATTATCCGCACCACGCGATCGACTTCGCGTATGGCGCGCGCCGCGTCCATGCCCGTCATGCCGTCCATGTATATGTCTAAAAATATAACGTCGTACTGATCCTTGGCGAAGTTCTTCATAATGGCTTCGCCGCTTTCAAATGTCGCGGGCGGCGGCGTGATCGGCACGCCGTTGTTTGCGGCCCAGCGGCACACGCTGTCGCAAAGCCGCCTGCGGTCGTCCGCCCTGTCGTCAACTATGGCAATTCGCATTTTCCTGCTCCTGAAAAATTTTTATCACATGCGCGTAAATGCTGTCACAGGCAGTCGAAAGCGCATAAGCCTCTGTCAAAACTAATTATATCACAGCCGCCCCCCGGCCAAAAGCATCTTGTGCGTCGATTTTGCATCTTGTGAATGAAGTATTGATTTTGATTGTAAATTTATATATCATATAACTGCGCACAACGGAAGTGGAAGGGGTTGAGCAATGCAAATAGCCCTGTATGCGGATTCGCCTGCGGAACAGCAGCAGATAACCGGCGATCTTAAAAAATGCGGCCTAGAATACCTGCGTCCGGTGCAGGTAACGCTGCTTTCGGATTATGCCGAGTTCTGCGGCGCACTTCAGCGCAAACGGTTCGATCTGCTGGTCATCGCCATGAACGGCACGTTCAGTCTGGAACTGATGGACGCCGCGGCGAGACTGGCGTCGCGCACCCCCGTATTCTGGTTTTCCGATCTGGATTTCGCCGTGCGGTCTTACGACTATGGCGTAATCTGGTTCGGCAAAAAACCTGTGGTGCTTAACGCGCTGCGCCGTGCTTTCCAATGTCTGACGGCAAGGCAAAGCCGTAATCCGCTTTCGCGCTGAATCTACAAATGTGCCAGCAATTCATCTGCCGCATGTCCGTATTACCAGGTGACGCACATAACCCGCGATGCGCGATAGTACTTAATTCGACCGTGACCGGCCATTCATGATTAGCTGCAAGTCAATTCCAATCAATTCCATGCTATATACGGTCACGGTCGCCTATCTTGTTTGTTAAGGCGCTAAGCCTGCTCAGTCAAAGGCCGAAAGTGTTTAAGGAGTCTTTTGCAAGGCATATGCCTTGATTTTTTCAGGAGGGGAATACAGCACATGAAAAAACTGTCCGCGCTGATACTCGCCGCCGCCATGCTGATGAGCGGTGCAGCCCACGCATCCGAGGCGCTCACGCCTCAGCCGCTGCCGCAAAAGTCGATCGATGTAAACCCTTACATGTCGCCGGGCGAATCCAACGTACATAACGACAGCTATAATTCCGACGTGACCGACGCGGTGCTGCCGATAGGCATCGACGGCGAAGTGAATACGTCTATCGAAAAGCTGAACACCTATGCCGCGCCCGCGATATTTTACGATTCGTATGGCAACGCTATTTCGCCGCTGCTGGGCGGCATAGCCATCCGCGACCTGAACGCGGAAGTGACCACCACTCAGGGCGCGTTCATACCCGCCAAGCATGACGGCGGCGGTTATTATGTTCAGCCGTCCTACTCGTTCGTGGATTCCAAGAACCATGTAGTATGCCCTACCAGCCACAATCACGTAATCATGCTGCGCGTGACCGACGAAACCGGTGCGCCGCTGCAATTGTTTGAAAAGGTGCTGGATATAGACATAGGCGCGCTGGCCGAGCAGGCGTTGGGCAAGACCATCGAACAAAAGCTGCTGTCCGTGACATACGATTACGACGGCAACCTGTGGTTCGTGACCGGCGGCTTCCGAATATATCCCGAGCGCCAACAGACCGGCGTAATGGGCTACATAACCCGTGCGGCCATCGACGATATACTCGCGGGCAACGAACCCGACCTAAGCAAGAACGTATTCTGCATGGAGCTTACCCCGGGCGAGGGCGCGGAGAACGGCATATCCTCGGGCGCGGACGGCGCAGTCATACTGACTAACCAGAACTGCTACCTGCTGCGTGCGGGCGACGGCGTTGAGGTGGTCTGGAGCGTCGCGTACGGCAGCACCGGCGCCAAGGACAGCAAGGAAGGCGCGGCCACGACCGGCGGCGGCCTGGCATGGGGCGGCGGCTCTACGCCCACGCTCACGCGCGATCTGGTGCTGTTCACCGACAACATGGAGCCGATCAACCTTATCGCGGTCGATATGAAGACCGGCGAGCAGGTGGCGAGCATCCCTGTGCTGGACGATCTGCCCGACGACATGCCCGTGTCGGTCGAAAATTCGATAATCGGCTATGACGACGGCAACGGCACGGTAAGCGTTATCGTATGCAACTGGTTCGGCGCGGGCAATCCCAATCTCGCAAATCCCGACAGCGATTCCTCGGTGCAGAGCTACGACGTGCTGTACGACCCCAATTGGGTGGCAAAGGGCAATGCGATGGTAATGCCCGGCATAGAGCGCGTGGACATAGTAAAGACCGAAGGCGGCTATGAGGCCAAGTCGGTATGGGTGCGCGACGATCTGCGCGACACGTCGATGGTGCGCCTGTCCACCGCGACCGGCTACCTGTATGGCTATATGCAGGACTTGAACAGCGGCATGTGGCAGTTCATAATGATCGACTTCCGCACCGGCGAAACCGGCTATACCTACGACGTGTCCGACAAGCCCGGCTATAACAACATGGCGATAGGCATGTACGGCGGCTCTCAGGGCAACGTGCTGTACTGCCCGACCGGGTATCTGGAACTGCTGCGCATTCAGGACAGGTTCGCATACCTGCCTGAGATGCCGTACCGCAGGGTCGATCTCGACCTGACCAGCCGCGCGGTCGTCACCGCCGACGATTTGAATGCACAGGGCATAACCGGCGCGCCCGCTACCTGGCTGCACAGCGTGACCGTGGACAACGTGCATCCCAACACCACCGTGGCGATCAAGGTCAACGGTCTAAGCGGCGACGCAAGTGTACTCAGGCTGTATGCACGCGGAGCGTATGGCAAGCTCATCGAGGTGGACAAGGCGCTGTGGACGCTGGAGGGCGTTGAGGGCGAAATGAAGCCCGATGACATTTACGAGATTCACGTAAACGTCGAGGACAACGGCACTTACGATGCGAACGAAACTGAAAAGGCGCTGACTATCGCCGTAATGCTGGTAAGCGAATAAAATCGAATTTGGTTAAGGCCTCCGCGATTGTGCGGGGGCTTTTGCTATGCCTGAAATTGCTTAAAATCCATCGCAATTTGGGAAATGCTGCTGAACCTGCTCATAATGTAGCGCGATATGCTCGGAAATTCATTGTGAATAGTCGGATAATGTGCTATAATGTAAAAAACGACTCAAAAATTCTCCATTCGGGATTTCCTGTAAAAATCTTTTCAGAAAGTAGTTTTTTTAGTAGCCGTTTTTGAATCTGGCTCGTATAAACAAATGTAAGTAAAAAATGTTAAAAACGCCGCAGACGGACGCGCACGGCGCATATCTGTACAATCATGCGGCTTACGCAGGAGAAAACACAAGGGGAGGCATTGCTATGGAAATGAACGAAATGCTGGTAAAGGCCAAGAAAGCCAAGACCCCAGAAGAACTGCTTGCAATTGCAAATGAAAACGGCGTAGAGCTGGACGAGGAGGGCGCAAAGGCATACTTTGAACAGCTTCATCCGAAAACGGGCGAGCTGAGCGACGACGAGCTGGACAATGTGGCTGGCGGCGGTTGCCACACAAAGGGCGGGTACCTTCTGACCACCGCGGGGTACCGGTGCGGCTTTTTTGAGGAGGATACAAGCCCCACCGCCTTCGGTCTGATGGGTACCTGCTGCCGGTGCAGGCATTGGGACCAAGCCAATTGGACCGGATACGAAACACTCGGTGCGCCGCTCAAATGTCTCAATCCAAAGAACCGCAGAGGGAAATAAGCAGGACTCCGGCACCGCAGCAACGAGCTGAACCAAAAAATATAGAAGGAGAAACGATGGAACTCAACAAGGAACTGCTTTCGAAGGCAATGGAAGCGAAAACTCCCGAGGAGCTG